>NZ_JBLODY010000050.1:0-30493 GCF_047785625.1 Solidesulfovibrio sp. C21 | reverse complement strand
ATATAAATCGGTGACGAATAGCATCCTGTTACCTTTGAAAGTCTTTGAAGGGGGGTCTGGGGGGAAACTTTTCTTCAGAAAAGTTTCCCCCCAGCTTCCTCCCTACTGGGCTATGACAAACGCCCCGTCGAAAATCGTGGCCAGGCGCAGGCGCGCCACATCGGCCTCGGCCGGCGTGGCGAAGATGCCGGCGTGGACCCGGAAATACCGGGTGCCGTCGATCTCCTTGTAGTTGATGCGCGACCCGGCGTAGCCGGCGGCGAAAAGCCGCGACAACAGCCGCTCGGCGTTGCGCCTGTCGGCAAAAGCCCCCACCTGCACGAAAAACGGACCGGGCAATTCGCCGTCCGGCGTCGCCCCCGGCACCTCCCCTTCCACCTGCACCCGCACTTTGGCCGTGCCCCGGCCGTAGACACCCAGGGTCTTGGCCCCGGCCAGGGACAGGTCGACGATGCGTCCGGACACGAACGGCCCGCGATCGTTGACCCGCAGCACGCAACTGCGCCCGTTTTGCAGGTTCGTCACCCGCACCATGGTCTGCATGGGAAGAAGCTTGTGCGCGCAGGTCATCTGGTACTGATCGTACGTCTCCCCGTTCGAGGTCAGGTGCCCGTGAAAGCCCGGGCCGTACCAGGAAGCGATGCCCTTCTCGTCATAGCCCCTGGCCGTGTGCAGCGGCCGATAGGTGACGCCCTTGATCGTATAGGGCCGCATGGTGGCCGGAGTGCGGGAGGAACGGGGGATCGGCGCTTTGGCCGCGCAACCCCACAAGGCCAGGGCCGCGACCAGGCCGACAACGAGACGGATCGCCGACCGGCAAAAAAGACTGGAAGGACGGTGCGGCATGCTTCGTGGTAGCGGCTCGGGCGTCCGCTGGCAACCCCGCGTGGCGGGGAGAGGAAGAGGCTGGGGGAGAACCTTTCTGAAGAAAGGTTCTCCCCCAGACCCCCACTCCAAAGACTTTTAACGATAACAACATATTATCGAGAGAACATCGAGAGCGTTAGAAAATTGAGGAAGGGGAGAGCGCGAGAGGGGAGAACCCTTTTTAAAGGGTTTCCCCTCTCGCATCTTCTTTCCCATCCAGAAAGCTCGTCAGCGCTTCCTCTTCCATGGGGCGGGCGTAGAGGAAGCCCTGGCCCAGGTCGCAACCGAGTCCGGCCAGATCGTGGAGCTGGCTTTCCGTCTCGATGCCCTCGGCCACCACGTCGTAGCCCAGGCTGTGGGCCAGGCCGATGACCGAGCGCACGATGGCCCGGTTGCTGTGCTCCTCCATACCGGAGACGAATCCCCGGTCCACCTTGAGGGTATTGATGGGAAAGCGCTGGAGGTAGGCCAGGGAGGAGTAACCGGTGCCGAAGTCGTCGATGCCGATGCCGATGCCGAAATCCTGCAGCCCGCGCAGCTTCAGCATGGCCGATTCCGGGTGTTCCATGAGCACGCTTTCGGTGATCTCGAGCTTGAGGTCGCCCGGCTTCATGTGCTCGTTGCGTAGCGCCTGGACCACCTGCTTGACCAGCTCCGGCTGGGTGAACTGCCGCGCCGACAGGTTGACGGACATGAAAAAGCTGTTTCCGCCCAGCACCCCGCGCCGCAACCGGCCCATGGCCCGGCAGGCCTCGGTCAGCACCATCGCGCCAAGGGGAATGATCATCCCGTTTTCCTCGGCGGCCGGGATGAACTCGTCCGGGGGCACGAGTTCACCCGTGGGACGACGCCAGCGCACCAGCGCCTCCACGCCGCACGGCGCAAGCGTCTTCAGATCGAAAATCGGCTGGTAGTGCAGGATGAATTCCCGGCGGTTGAGCGCCTGGCGCAGGTTGGTCTCCAGGTCCATCACCCGCTCGGCCCGCTGGCGCATGGACCACTCGAACACGCGCACCCGGCCCCAGCCGGCCTTGCGCGCCTCGTTCATGGCGATGGCCGCGTTTTGCATGAACTCCTCGGGCCGCTCGTAATCGGCCGGCCCCAGGACCACGCCCATGCTGGCGGTGACGTAGAACTGCCGTTTGGCGATGGTGAAGGGCGTGCGCAGGCGTTCGCGCACGGCCTTGACGATATGCAGCGCGTCGGCCGGGGTGGCGATCTCCTCCAGCAGCAGCACGAACTCGTCGCCGCCGACGCGGGCCACGGTGTCGAGCTGGCGCACCTCGTGGCGCAACCGTTCCCCCACGCGCCTAAGCAGTTCGTCGCCGGCGAGATGACCCAGGCTGTCGTTTATAAGCTTGAACCGGTCAACATCCAGGAACAGCAGGGCATAGATGTAATTGGAACGCCGTCTGGCCCGCTCGATGGCCCGGGTGATGCGGTCGAGGCAAAGGGCCCGGTTGGGCAGTCCGGTCAGGGCGTCGTGGAAGGTGCGGTAGCGCAGCCGCTCCTCGCCAGACTTGCGCTCGGTGACGTCCTCCAGGACCACGGCCACCTGGCCGGGCTCGGGGGAATAGGCCTGGGCCAGGAAAAACATGTTGCAGTCGGCCAGGATGTTCTCGAAGCGCTGCGAACGGCCGCTTTTGGCCGTTTCGCCAAGCGTATCCAGCCAAAAAGGCTCGATGCCCGGAAACACTTCCGTCAGGAGGTGGCCGATCACCTCGGACCGGGAAAGTCCCGTTATGCGCTCGAAGGACGGGTTGGCCTCGAGAATCCGCAGGTGGCCCCGTCCATCGTCCTCCGTGTCGGGCGGCAGGAGCTCCAGGAGCAAAAAGGCGTTGAGCATGCCGGAAAACAGGTGGCGGTAGCGCTGCTCGCTTTTTTTGAGCTCCTGCTCGGTGCGGTGCTTGAAGATGGCCACTTCCACGGCCGTGCGCAGCCAGTTCTCGTCCACGGGCTTGAGCACGTAGCCGTACGGGGCGGTGCGCTTGGCCCGCTGGAGGGTGACCTGGTCGGTGTGGGACGTCAGGAAGATGACCGGGATGTCGCATTCGGACTGGATCACGCAGGCGGCGTCCACGCCGTCCATGTCGCCCTTGAGAAAGATGTCCATGAGGACGAGGTCCGGGCGCAGGGCGTCGCAGAGCTCCACCGCATCGGCTCCGGAAGCGGTGATCCCGGCCAGGGCGTAGCCCAACCGTTTCAGGATGACCTTGAGGTCAAGGGCGACGATCCGCTCGTCCTCGACCACAAGAATGCTCGGCACGCGCCCGCCCAGGCCATTGTCCGTTTCCGGCCGCCCCGGGCAAGGCGCGTCGATGGTGTGGGCGATCACATCCCCCCCGGATCGCGCTCCGTTACCAGCCATGCGGCAAGTTTGCGCTCATTGCCGCCTGTTGTACAGTCTTGCTTCACTACAAGGGATCGAATCGTTCTTTTTTTCACAAATCATGTCAGTCGGCCTTCCCGAAAAAAACAAGCCCATACCCGCCTGTACAGGAAAATGGCAGGGCCGTACCTGTCGGGAATCCTGCCAACCCGTCAAAAAAGCTGTCGCTTCGTAAGCGCTCAATAAGGCGCATCTTGTCAGGGCAATCGGAAGGCGGCAGAAGTTTTAGGCAGGAATAATCAGGCGTTTGGGATCGATGTACTGTGGCAGGAGGGCCTTGCGCTGGGCGTCGGAAGTTGCCGTCGGCAAGTGCTCGAAGAGGTGACGCAGATAACGGTACGGCTCCAGGTCGTTGGCCTTGGCGGTCTCGATGAGGGAGTACAGGGTGGCCGAGGCGTCGGCCCCGCGTGGGTGGCCTGAGAAAAGCCAGTTCTTACGCCCCACGGCAAAGGGACGGATGGCGTTTTCGGCCAGGTTGTTGTCCGGGCGCAGCCGGCCGTCTTCCAGATAGACGAGCAGGCGGCCCCACTGTTTGAGGGCATAGCCGATGGCCTTGCCGAGCAGGCTCTTGGGCGGGGTGGTGGTGACGCGAGCATCGAACAGAGCCTTGAGCGTGTCCAGGATGGGCCTGGATTTTTCGGCTCGCAAAGCCTTGATCTGCTCTGGACCGAGTTTCTGCTTCTCGGCTTGGTGCTCCACGCCGTAGAGCTTGCCGATCAGATCGAGGACGGCATGGGCCGTGCCTCCCTTGGCCTTCTTGCCGGCAGACTTCTCGACCTCGACGAACTTGCGCCGGACATGGGCCATACAGCCGAGATGGCGCAGGCCTTCCCGTTCGCCAAGAGCTTCGTAGCCGCTGTAGCCGTCGGTCTGCAGATAGCCTTTGAAGTCGCCAAGAATTCCCGCAGCCACGCTGCCGGCCCGGGTCGGATGATAGCGGAAGAGGACGACCGGCTTCCCTGGTGTTCCGCCCCGGGCAACCCACATGAAGGACTTCGTGGTGTTGGCCCGGCCTGGTTCGGCAAGCACCTGGACCGTGGTTTCGTCCATGTTGACGATGGGGCCGGAACGGATCTCCGCAATGATCATGGCGATGAGCGGCTCACAGGCCTTGGCCGCCCGGATCATCCAGCCGGCCAGGGTGCCCCGGGAGACGTCCAGGCCCAGGCGGGCGAACTGGTCTTCCTGGCGGTACAGGGGCAGCGCGTCGGCATACTTGGCTACCGCGACATGGGCGAGCAAGCCCGGGGTGACGATGCCTTGGGGGATGATCTGGGGCGGCATGGACGCGGTTTTCACCGTCGGCCCGTCACCCTCCACCCCCTCGCAGGCCCGGCAGGCATACTTGGGCCGGATGTGGCGGATGACCTGGATTTTGGCCGGCACGATGTCGAGCTTCTCGCTTATTTCCTCGCCGATGCGGGTCAATGCCGCGCCGCAGGGGCAGGTCTTTTCCGCTTCCGGCAGGTCATGGACGACCGTAACCCTTGGCAGATCAGAGGGAATGGGGCGGCGACCGCGCTTGCCACGGGTGTGGGCCGGGGCGCAGGCTTCCTCGAAGGTTTGCGGCGTGTGCTCTTCAACCGTCTGCTCGGCTTCGTCGAACAGAGAAAGTTGCTGCTCCTGGCCGGTGCGGGCCCTTTTTTCGGACTTCGGACCGTAGATAATCAGGTTGAAGAGCCTGATACGCTTTTCGAGCTCGGCAATATGCGCTTGGTGATCGGCAATGACGCTCTTAAGAACGGCAGGGTCGTCGGGAAGGGAATTGATGTCCACGGTCCGAACAATATGTCAGCATTCTTCAATTTAATCAATGCAATACTGGTCAAAAGATCGTTGAATACTCCAGGCGGGAATGGCCTTTTACGGTCAGGGGATCAAGACCGTCGAGCAGCCAGGATAACTCCCGGGAATCAATGGCCAGGACTTCGGCCTCGGAAGTTGGCCAGCGAAAAACGTGGCGTTCCAGGCGCTTTTGCCACAGACAAAACCCGTTGCGATCCCAATAGAGCAGCTTGATGATCGTCCGGCTGCGGTTGCAAAAGCCGAACAGGTGACCGGCGAACGGATCGCATTGGAGCTGCTGCGAGACCAGGATGGACAGGCCATCGATGGCCTTGCGCATGTCCGTGGCCCCCAGGGCCAGGTAGACCCGAACGCCGTTTGCCGGCGACATCATAGCCGTGTCAGCGTGCGGACAAGCTTTTCCAGCAGCGGCGCGGCGAAGTCGCCTCGGATCTCGATGCGAAAGCCATCACCTACATGCACCAGCAGCGGTTCAGGAGCGGTTGCCATGTCTGCTTGAGCCGACGCGAGCAGCGGCACGGGGACGATGGTGACGAAAGACGCGGCATCCCTGTCATTCGTTGCGCCTAAACGCTTGCGCCAATAGCTCAGGGAACTCTGGGAAAGACCATGCTGCCGACAGTATGCGCCCTGGCTCAGACCGCTACGCTGCCAAGCTGCAACATGCTCCGACCAATACGCCGCCTTCAAGGAACGCACTTCTGTAGCTGGTGCTGCCATGGTCGTCCTCCTGTGGGATAAACCATGGCAGAAAATTCAAGCGACGTAAGAAGGACCTATTTGGACGCTTACGTCGCTTCGGCCTGAAAAACACCCCTGCCGTCAACCTGTCCAATCAACCAGGACCACCACAGGAGGCAACGCCCGCCGCCCGGCCAGAGCCGGACAAGCGGGCGTGCGGGATAGGGCGCAAGCCTTCGACCGAAACGGCCAGGGGCTTAAAACGGATTGATCTGCTGGGTGCGGGTATAGTCCTGGTAGCCGACATTGGCCCCCAGACGCAGCCCCACGCCGAAACGTATGGGGGCCAGGGTTATGCCCTCGGTGCGCTGGTAGTTCATGCCGAAGCCGCCGAGGATGTAGACACTGCCGTCCACGCCCGGAAAGCGCTGGAAGAGCTGGTCGGGACTGGTCAGGCCGTAGACAAGGGTGAAGACCTTGCCCGCGTTGACGCCGAGATCGAACCCGATCGACGGGCTTTGCCAGTACACCGGAATCGGCTTGCGGCCCTTGAGGTAGAGGGTGCCCGTGCCGTAGCGCAGCCCGACGATCAGCGCCCCGCCGGCCTCGTTGCCCTTGATGAAGCCCGAGGGCTGGCCGAGGTCATGGAAGGACCGGGCCACCATTTCCGCCAGACCGCGCGAACCGCTTTCGAAAAAGCCCATGACCTCGCGGTTGACCTCGTTGCGGTTGTAGGTCTGGCTCTTGGTGGGCGGCGGCGGGGGCGGTGGGGGCGGCGGCGTGAAATTGGTTTGGCCGTTGATGGGCGTCGCTCCGCCCGGGGGAGACGACGGCGGGGAGCCGGCCGGTTGTCCGCCCAGGGGCGCGCCACCAGCCGGTGGGGGGGGCGGCGGCGTGAGGTTGGTTTGGCCGTTTATGGGCGTTGCCCCGGAAGGGGGCGACGGCCGGTCGGTCGGCTGTCCGCCCGGCGGTACGGCTCCGGCCGGATGCGGCGGCGGTGTTGCGGCCGGGTAGGCGCCCTGGACGGGGACCTGGGTCGACGCCGGCGTGGCCGAGGTTGCCCCGGGTTGGGGCCGGGGCGCCGCGGGCTGCCCGGTGGCGGGCGCGGGAACCGGCGACACCGTGGCCGCGCCGGGTCGGGATTGACCCGTCGCCGGCTGGGCGGCGGTCCCTGGCGCGGTGTGCGCGGGCGCCGGGGTGTCGGAAAGCGAGCGTTCCTTGAGCGAATCCTGGGCCCCGGCAGCGGCGGCCAGGACGAAAACGCACCCCACGGCCAAAACAATCGTCGCGGTGAAGCGTTGCATCATTTCCCTCCGTCGGTCGTGCTGGGCATGGCGGAAAAGCGGTCGCGGATGGCCGGCAGCATGGCCGCCGCGATGCCCTCGCGCCCGGCATCGGTGTTATGGACGCCGTCGGCCGTGTAGGCCGGGGCGTTACGCCCACACAGGGCGTTTCGAAGGTCCACGAAATAGGGCTTGCCGGCCAGTCCTTTTTCCAGGGCGGCGTAAACGGTCATGAAATTATCACGCACATGGGGAAAGGTCTTGCGGCCGAGAATCGTCTTTTTTTCGCTGGCCGCCACGGCCGCGTTTTCCCCGTGGCAGGTCTCGACCCAGTAAAGCGGCTGCAAAATGAGCAGGAATCGCGCCCCGTAGGCCGCGCACACCTTGTTGGCAAAGTCGTAGCGCTTGACGGTCAAATCCACGAATTTGGCCAGTTCCGGCGAATTCGGGTCGACCGGCTTAGCGGTGTAAAGGAGCTTTTGCAGCAATTCCCGGGTAAACGAGGCGTAGTAGGCGGCGTTAAGCGGCTTGAGGATACCGTAACCGGCCTTGTAGTAGCTTTCGATGACGCCCTTCACCCGTTCGCGGCCCTCATGGGCATAGGGCGTTTTTTGCACGGCAAAGTAGTTGGCGTCGTTGGCCCCGTCGTAAAAGACCACCAGTTGGGGCCGGATGGGGAATTCGATAAGCTGTTTTTCGAGGTACTTCACTTCGAGCAGGGAATTGAAGGAATTGACCCCGAAATTGAAGCAGTTGTAGGCGTAGGGTTTGCCCGTCGCGTTGAGCGTCCCGGCGAGCAGGCTCGGGATGGAATGCTGGTAGGGCGCGGTGCTGGCCCGCATGGTGGAGCCGCCGAAAAACCAGATGACGCGCGAAAGCTCGGGATGATTCTCGACGTACCCGGTATTGGCCGTGGGCCAGATGCCGTTGCCCATGAGAAAAAGCGCGTAGGGGTCGTAAACGGCTTTGGGCCCCTCGCGCAGGTTGCCGTAGATGATCCAGTTGGTGGTGGTGATCACCGCAAACGACAGCACTTCCAGGCACAGGACGACGATGACGCCCCATTTGACGGTTTTCCACAGGGCGGGAAAAAAGCGTTTCAAGGCCACGGGTTCCTTTGCCGTTTGGGATTATTTGGGGATGCGCAGGGCCACGCCCTCGGGCACCCGGGAGACCGTCGGCGCGCCGCGGAGCCGGGCCGGGGCGTCCGGCGCCATGTCGAGCACCACCCGGAACAGGTCCGTATGCCGGCCGATGCGTATGCGGCGGATAAAAGCGCCGCCCGTATCGCTCGCCGCCGCCCCATGGTAGTCCCAGGAGCCGGCGATATCGAGCACCATGCGCGGCGGATTGGTCAAAAACATCTTGGTGAAGCTCGCCGGCGGCTTGGTGGTCTGGATGACCAGCTCGTAGACCCCGGGCTTTTCCTCGCCGATGACGCGGATGACGCGGCCCATGGCGGCAGCGGATTTATCCGTGGCCTTGTGGGGCGCGACAGCCGGTTTGGCGGCGCTTTTGGCCGCGGCAACGGTCGGTTTGGGCTTGGGCGCGGCCTTGGCCGGTGCGGCGGCCGGCTTGGACGCGGCAGGCTCGTGTTTGGCCTTGGCATCGGCTTTGCCCCCGACCCCGTTTTTGTCCTTGGCCGATTTGGCCGCGGCGGAGGAAGCCTTGGCATCGGCCTTGGCCGGAGCGGGGGCCGGTTCGCCCTCGGACACGGCGGCCGGCGGCGGCGGGTTCTCCCCGGGAGCCGGCGCGGCCTTGGGCTCGGGCGAGGACGCGGCCTTGGGCGAAACCGGGTTGGCCTCGCCGGGCTTTTCCGCGGGTGCGGCGTCGCCGGAGATTTCCGCGAACATCTTTTCCAGGTTCTCGTCCCCTGGAGCGGCCGGCTTGGCCGCGTCCTGGGGGCCGGACGCCAGGCCCTGCGGCGTCTGCCCGGCCGGGACGGGCGTCTTTTCGGCAGCGGCCGGCGTGGCCTGCGGCGCGGCGACCTGGGGGACGGGCGGTGGCGGCGGCGCGGGCTGGACCGGCTGCACGGGCGCGGCGGCAGGGGCCGCGACAGGAGCCGACACGGCGGCCGGGGCCGGCGGCGCGGGTGTTGCGGCGGTCGGGGCCGGAGCGATATTGGCCACCGGTTCCTTGCCGCCGGAAAAAAGGCCGGGGCGCTTGAGGATGGCCAGCCCCAAAACCACGGTCGCGGCCAGCGCCACCGCGCCGAGAATGATCATTTTATCGCCGCGCGTCAGTGCCATGCTCCTCCTCCCATTGCCCGGGGCCAACGCCCTTTCCGTTCTACGCCGGCAACGCTACCCGAGCTTGCCCGATCCCTCAAGAGGGAAGCCGACCGGAGTATCGCCCGACATGCGTTGACAAGAGAGGGACTTTTCGTATTTCGTTTCGAAAACGGGAGGCCGGCATGCAAAACAAGGTCCGTTCGGTGCGGGTGCCGCCGGAGATCGAAACCCTCGACCTGTCGGGCCTAATCAAGGAATGCGCCCGGCACCTGCGCGACCTGGAATCGGCCAGTCTGCTCAAATCCCAGGGCAATCCCGAGGCGGCCGAAGCGCTGGTGCGCGCCCGGCAGGCCGATCTCGGCCAACGCATCGGCCGGCTCGTCTGGGAGGCCGGCAAGCGCGGCCAGGAAAAGAAATAAACGGCCCCTTGCTCCCGCCTGCATCCGGGGATAGGTGTGCCCTGCCCTCCTTTTAACGCCTTCTGGAGCCAAGCCCCATGTCACGCTCTCTTGCCCTGCTGTTTTGTGTCGCTCTTGCCACCCTTGTCGTTACCGCGCCCGCCATGGCCGGCGTCACCCTGGAGGGCGACACCTGCCAGAAGGTGTTCGACAACCCGCGAGCCGAGCACATCAACTGCCGCACCGGGTTCCGCCTGGACGCCGCCACCCGGGGGAAGCTCGAATCCAGCACCTTCGGCTTTTTGACGGACCTGACCTGCGCCGCCGACCTCACCGCCACGCGCTCCTCGGTCATTGCCCGGGTCCATGCCGGCGGGGACGTGGCCCTGCCCCAGCAGGAAGTGCGCTGCCGGCTCTATTCCGGCTCCGAACCGGTCAACGTGCGGTTTCATCTGGCCCCGATGGTGCGCATCGACAAGAAAAGCCGGCGGGCCGTGGACGCGCGCCTGGGCGTGCGCGACGTCACGGGCATCCCCGAGCCCCTGGCCACGGCCGTGGCCCAGTTTCTCAACAGCGAGCCGACGCTGCGCAACAGCCTGATCGCCGCCGCCAACCAGATCATCCCCAACCTGCCCGGGCGGTAGGGTCCGGCCGGTCCGGCGGATCACCCCGCGTCCAGTTGCCTGGTCAACGCAGCAACGGCCTCTTCCTCCTCCTTGGGGGACAATCGGGCATCGGCGCGGATCATGGCCATGCGCGCCTCGATAAACGCGCGTCGCGTCGCCGCGTCCACGGGATTCTCGGCAGTCCAGCGGGCGAACTGCTCCCGCCGGTCCTCCCTGGGGGACAATTCCCGGGGACTTTCGGGCGTCTTGTCGTCCGGCTTGCCTGTTTCGGCCATCCCTCCCTTGCGGACCATGATCTTCCATTCTTCCAAATAAAAAAGGGCCGCGGGTGAATACCTGCGGCCCTTATCCGGCATGGCGACGGAAACGGTGACGCGCCTAGATGACCTTATTGAGCGCGTATTCGATGATGCCCTCGGCGCCCATGTCGTGGAGCTTGGGGATCAGGTCGCGCACGGTGCCCTCGGCCACCACGATCTCGATGGACAGCCAGTTCTTGTTGTAGAGGTTGGCCACGGTCGGGGAGGTGAGGCTCGGCAGAAGCGCCATGATGTCGGGCATCTTCTCCTCGGGCACGTTCATCTTGAGCCCGACGAGGCCCTCGGCGCACAGCGCGCCCTGGAGCAGCATGTTGATGACCTCGATCTTGCGCCGCTTGAACGGGTCCTCCCAGGATTTCTTGTTGGCGATCAGCTGGGTGTTGGTCAAAAGCAGCTCGGAGATGATGCGCAGGCCGTGGGCCTTGATCGTGGTGCCGGTCTCGGTGACTTCCACGATGGCGTCGGCCAGCCCTTCGACCACCTTGGCCTCGGTCGCGCCCCAGGAGAATTCCACCTCCACGGGCACGCCCGCGCCGGCAAAATACTTCGTGGTGAAATTGACCAGCTCGGTGGCGATCTTCTTGCCGGCCAGGTCCTCGGGACGCTTGTAGGGGGCATCGGCAGCCACGGCCAGGACCCAGCGGGCCGGGCGGTTGCTGACCTTGGAGTAGATGAGGTCGGAAACCACCACCACGTCGGACTCGTTTTCGAGGATCCAGTCCTTGCCGGTCAGACCGCAATCGAGGGTCCCGGATTCGACGTAGCGGGACATCTCCTGGGCGCGGCACATGGAGCAGGTCAGCTCCGGGTCGTTGATTTCAGGAAAATAATTGCGATGATGCATCCGGATCTTCCATCCGGATTTCTCGAACAGCGCAATGGTGGCGTCCTGGAGGGAGCCTTTGGGAATGCCGAGTTTGAGCATGTTACCAGTGGACATTTATTTATAGACCTCCTTGGGATCGAAGACCTTGGGTGAGCAGGTGCGCTCGCCGTCGCTTGTGATCTCGGTATAAAAGCAGGACTTGTAGCCTTCGTGGCAGGCCGCGCCGCCAATCTGTTCCACCAGGACCAGGATGGTGTCGGCATCACAGTCCAGGCGCACGGACTGGACCTTCTGGACATGGCCGGACGTGCCGCCCTTGTGCCAGAGTTTTTGCCGGCTGCGGCTAAAGTAATGCACTTCGCCGGTTTCAAGGGTTTTATCGTAGGCCTCTTCGTTCATGTAGGCCATCATGAGCACCTCGCCGGTGCAGGCCTCCTGGGCGATGGCGGGGACAAGGCCGCCGCACTTGGCGAAATCGGGTCGTTTCATGGAAAATATTCCCATTTGATATTCGTTAAACAGGCTTTGCAAAATCGCCTAGCTCGGGACTGTCAAAAGGTTCTGTCGTGTCAAAAATTTCTTCCTGCATCGAAGAATATCCAAGCGCATTTCTTATAAATTTTGAAGTTCGGCCTCTTGTGTCAGATTGAATTAGAGAGAGCTTTTCTTGCACATTTATTACAGTCCCTGTACCCTTTGCGATCTCAAGGGATCCAAGGCTCTCTTTGGAATCAAAGTCTTGGATATCTTCGGTTAGCTCATATATCAAAAATCGGTGGCCGAGTTGTACGCCATCTCTATAGCCCTTATTGATAGCTAATTTCTTGTTGTTAATAATTCTAACAACCCTGCCAAGTTTTTTATCTGCTTCCGACATATTTGGCCACCTCATCTCGCAGACAATGCAGGTATAGCTGACAATGGATAGTGTGGCTTGATAATAATGTCGCTATACATTCTGCTGTTTTGTTGTCTCAAGTCGGAAAAGATTGATTCGTATCCTGGGATAATGGATATTATTTTAATTTGTACGCATTTATCTTGTTGAATATTTGAAACTATACCGTAACCAAACAGGACTTCAAAGACATCGCGCAAGCAATAAAGTCCGACTGAAGATTCGAAAGAAAAAATATCTGACGGTGCTAATATTATATATACCTCGTCGCGAATAGTATCGATATACACCCTAAGCACTTCAGGCAATATTTTTTTCTTAAGCACTTGTATTTCTTCATTATTTTTATCTATAATATCAATAAGAAGTTTAGCAAAGCTAATGGAAGTCATTAAAAATATAAAGAAGACACAAAGAACTATAAAAAGCCACCTATTTGAAATTCTTATTGCTTCATTAGGTAAAACAAACCAACAAAAAAAACTTACAGTAAGACCCAATAATACCAAATAATTGCCATGTATTCCCAAGAAGGCTTCTACTAGCAATTTGATAAACTTTTTCATTAAATTACCTATAGCCTATCATCACCAACACCGTTTTACACTACGATACTAAAAGAGCCTCCTACATCTAATATAGCATGATATTATTAAATTCACATCGATAAAAAGAATCACGCAGCTAAAATCCTTAACGTTTCTACGATGGGATCCACACCAAAAAATAATTCTACCTAAACGACCATCTGGTGACAAGCATGCAAATTCTGGCCGAATTTTATGCGTCGCCACGCCCGGCGCACTCCGCCTCGGCCCGCAACTGCCCGCAGGCCGCCGCGATGTCCGCCCCCTTGCTCTTGCGGATCGTGGCCGTAAGCCCCTTGGCCTTCAAAATTTCCTGGAACGCCGCCACACGCCCGGCGTCCGGCTGGCGAAACGGCAGCCCCGGCGTGGCATTGTACACGATCAGATTCACCTTGGCCTTGACCGTGGAAAGAAGCCGCACCAGATCCCGCGCATCGGCATCGGAATCGTTGACCCCGTCGAGCAGCAGATACTCGAAGGTCAGCCGCTCCCGAGGCTTCAGCGGATATTCCCGCAAAAGTCCCATCAGCTCGGGAAGCGGCAGCTTGGCCGCCCCGGGCATGATCCTCGCCCGCATCTCCTGTGTCGGCGCATGCAGCGACACCGCCAACGAACACAACCCCATGCGGCCAAGCTCCAGCAGATTGCGCCGCACCCCGGCCGTGGACACCGTGATGCGCCGGCCCGAAAAATCCAGGCCCTGCGGATGATGCAACGCCTCCAGCGTCTTGACCAGATTGTCGTAATTTAAAAGCGGCTCGCCCATGCCCATAAAGACCAGATTGCGCAACGCCAGCGGTTCGCCCGCATCCAGCAGATACTGCCGCGCCACCAGCACCTGCCCGAGCATCTCCCCAGGCGTCATGTTGCGCCGAAATCCCAGCATGCCCGTGGCGCAAAACCCGCACCCCATGGCGCACCCCACCTGGGTCGACAAGCAGGCCGTGAAATGATCCTTCTCCGGGATCAAAACACACTCCACCGCCTCGCCATCCGACAGCCCCAGCAAAAACTTCACCGTGCCGTCGGCACTCTCGCGCACCCGCAACACGTCCGGCCAGCCGATCTCCGCCACCTCGGCCAGCCGCGCCCGCAACGCCTTGGACACGTCCGTCATCTGGCCGATGTCGCGACAGCCCTTCTGCCACAACCACTGCCAGACCTGGCGCGCCCGGTACGGCGGCTCGCCAAGCGACACGATCAGCGCCTCAAGCTCGTGGAACGTCAGGTCTATCAGGTTCGTCATAGCGGTTCTGTCTGGCTGTCGGTACTGGTACTGGCGGGGCTCCGCCCCGGACCCCGGCAGGGGCTCTGCCCCTGCGCCCCGCCGGGAGGCCACGGGCCCCCCGGGCCCCCCATCCGGTGCGCTTTGGCCGGACGGAAGCGGGATTGGCCCGCGGTCAGGCGGTTGGGTGAAGATGGAGGCGGAATTTGCCGGGACGCTGCATGCCGCTACGCGGCAAGCTCGCCCCGGACAAATTCCGCCTCCACCACGCCGTCGCCCCTTCGGGGCGACATTCAGAAAAAGTATCTTCTTCTTAAATGCGGCGCTTCGCCGCTGGCGCACCTTGTTGCCGCAATCGTGTCCGGCGTCGAGGCGCAAAGCGCCTCGTGTCGCCGGGCCGATTGCGGCGGCAAGATCAAACCGCCTCGCCGTCACCCTGCCGTCGTCCCACCCGGCAAAGCGTAAAGGGGGGACCGGGGGGCATCAAGCCCCCCGGCGAAGGGGTCCAGGGGAGGCAGCGCCTTCCCTGGCCGCCGGAGGCGCCTCATCACTCCTAAACTAATGGCTGGCGTAATACGCTTTGGCGAACAGTTTGCCGGAAGCGGCGATGAGCGGCCCGAGGTCGTTTTCCTCGAGAACGTCCCAGCCGATGAAGCGCACGGAAGCGCCGTCGGGGAGCGGCGAGGAGGCGGCCGGGCTGGTGGGCGGAATGAGGGCGCCGGAGGCGATGGCGGCGGTTTCCGGGCCGAGAAAGAAGTCGACCAGGGGGGCCAGGGTCTTGGCTGCCGTTTGCTTGACCATGACAAAGAGCGGCGAAACGAGGCCGCCGGCGGCGGGCCAGATGATTTCCACGTCGTCCTGGCGCGGGGCGGCGTTGGCGAAGAAGTAGGGCATGACGCCGATGGGTGGCGGGTTGGCTCCGGGGGCGGGGCGGAAGATCTGGGACGGGTGGGTGTCGCAGAGCATGGCCCGGCCAAGGGCGGCCAGGGCGTCGGGGCCGTGCTTGAGGCGGATATTGAGGAGCAGGGTCGAGTCGCCGGCGGTTTCCGGCGGGCCGCACAGGCCGATTTTGCCGACGTAGGCGGGGTCGAGCAGGTCGTCGAAGGAGCGCGGCACCGGAAGGTCGCCGAGGCGCGAGCGCACGGCCACGATGACCAGCGGATTGACGCCGTAGATACGGCAGATGCCGCGCGGGTCGGCCAATTTGGCGTCGGCCAGGGCCGGGTGCATGTCCTGGGGAAGGGGCGCAAGCAGGTCGCCGGTGGTGAAGCGGTCGCGGAAGCTCTTGGACAAAAAGCCGTTGAGCCCGGAGGAGACGATCAGGTCCGGGACCTCGGCCGGGTCGGTCAGGGAGCTGGCGAGATCGTTCAGCGTATGCTTGCCGCAGCTGTCCATGAAGATGCGCGGCCAGGGGGCGTTTGGGCCGAGGCGTTCCTTGAGGTTTTCCAGCGCGATGCCCATGGGGGCCTTGAGCGGACAGGGCAGGCTCAAAAACATGCGCAGACCCGGTCCGGCGGCGTTGTAGCCGTCGCAAAAAAGAGGCCGCATGCCGCCCGGAACGGCGCTCCCCTGCCCGGCCAGGGTTTCGAGGAAGAGTTTTCCGGACAGGCCGTGCAGGGCGAGCAAGGTCCGCATGCTCAAGAAAGGCGCGGCCGAGGCCAGGAATTCGGCATCGGCCACGGCGGCCACGCCCTGGGCGGCCAGGACGTCGCGGCCGGCGGGATGATGGGCCAGAAACCGGGTGACGGGCAGATCGAGGGAGGTTTCCTCCAAAACGGACATAAGGCGATCACTCCTTGGGAAAATGCACAGGCCGTCCCCGGCGCAGGTCCTCACGGGCGGCGGTGAGTTTCTCGTCCATGGCGGTCAGGGCGGCCAGGGTTTCGCGCTCGGCCGGCGAGGTTTCGATCACGGCGGCCACGGCCCCGACGGCAAAGACCAGCCGGCGCGTGGCCAGCAGGGCCAGAAGCGGATCGTGGGTGGCCACGAGCACGATCTTGCCGCTGCCGGTCAAAAGGGAAATAGCCTTGCAGCGGTCGATGCCGGCGTTTTCGATCTCGTCGACGAGCACGATGGGCGAGGCGCAAAGCCGGGCCACGTCGGCGATCATGAGCGCCCGGCTCTGGCCGCCGGAAAGCGCGGTCAGGGGCGTTTCGGCGCAAAGCGGTTCGCCGGCGAGGTCGTTGGCCAGGGCGACCACCTCGGTCACCACGGAAGGGACGTCGGCGGCCAGGCGGCTTTCGGCGTGGGCGGTCAAAAACTCGCCCACGGCCAGGTCCATGACGAAATGCATGTTCTGGGACAGCTGGGCCACGAGCCGGCCGGAAAAGGACAGCCGGGCCGTGGCGTCGGCCACTGCGCCATTCAAGAGCACCCGGCGGCGGGTGGGCGTGTCGGCGTCGGCCAGCCATTCCACATCGGCCAGGAATCGGCTTTTGCCCGAGCCCGTGGGGCCGACCAGGGCCACGACGTCGCCCGGAGTAAGCGTCAGGTCCAGGGCCTCGGGTCGGCCGCGCTTGTCCGTGCCGCCGCGAATGGTCAGGGAGGCGACCCTGGGGCCGGAAACGTCCAGACGGGTCAACGCCTCGGCGAACCGGGCGAAGCGTTCGGCCAGCTCCTCGCGGGAAAGCCCCACCTCGGCCAGGGCGGTTTCGGCGAGGTCGGCGAAATAGGCTTCGGGCGTGACGGCGTCGGCGGGCGCGGGCAGGCCCTGGAGGCCGAAAAAATCGCGCCCGGCCGGCATCTCGCGCCAGATGTCCCCGAACGTGCGGCCGCTCATGACGCCGCCTCGCCGAAATCCATCTTGCGCACGTTGCCCATCTGATGATCCGCGCCCACCCGGCGCTGGCCCAGGCAGTAGGAACACACGGCCGCCGGCATGGTGAAGCGCAGGCTCGCGCCGTCAAGGGTCGGCGTGTCCGGGGCGGCGGCGATGACGTGGGCCAGGGCGTCGGCCCCCTGGCCGGTCAGGCCGCTGACGAAAAGGACCGTGGCCCGGGGATTGACCCGGCGCACCCGGAAGGCGAACACCTCGCGCTCGGCCTGGGACACCACGTCGCCCTTGGTCACGGCCACCACGTCGGCCAGACGCAGCATGGGGCCGATCTTGGCCGGGGTGTCGATGCCGGAAAGGGCGTCGACCACGCACACGGCCAAAACGCCCTCGAGGTGGGGGGCGCAGCGGTTGCACAGCCCGGCGCTCTCGATGGCCAGGATGGACACGCCCCGGCGCGCGCCCCAGGCATGGGCGTCGGCGGCATTGCAGACGTAGAAATGGTCCGGGCAGAGCGCCCCGGACAGGCCCTGCACGGCGGGCACCCCGGCCTTGGCATAGGCCTCGCGGTCGCGGCTGGCCAGACAATCGAACTTGACCACCCCGAGGGAGAGGTCCCGGCCGGCCAGGATGGAGGCGGCTTTCAGCAATATGGAGGTCTTGCCGGAAGCGGGCGGTCCGGCCACGGTGACGCATTTCATGATGGAACGGGCTCTCCTTTAGGCGGCTGCGGGCCACGGTAGGCCAGGGCCACCGTCAGGGCAACCCGACCGGAACGAAGCCGAAATCGCGAAAAATCTTCTGGGCGTCCTCGGAAACCAGGAACAACGCGAAGAGTCTCGCGTCGGGACCGGCATCCTTGCGCACGGCCATGCCGTAGGACGCGGCCACGGAAAGGTCGGCCGGCAGGGGGACCTGGACCAGCCCGGGCACGCTTTTGGGGAGGTTGCCGCTGCAATAGCCCAGGAAGACGTCGATCTTTCCGTCCTCGAAGGCGGCGGCCACCGGATGCTTGCCCCGCACCGGCGCGGAATTGTGCGCCCCGCCGACGATCTTGTCGGCCTTGGCTTCCAGGGTCTGGCGGCTGCCGGGTTTCACGGCGTCGGTCTTGGCGAACATGGCCCAGGCATAGTCGCCGGCCGGGTCGGCCTTGGGCGTGGAGGTGCCCAGGCGCACGGCCGGATCGAGCAGTGTCTCGAGCAGATTTTCCGTGGTCAGGCCGAGCTTGTCCCGGCCGGTGGCGCACAGGGCGTTGCGGGCATAGAGGATCGTCGGCAGGGCCAGGCCTTCCCGGGCCAGGGCCTCGGGACTCGCCATATCGGCCGAAGTCAGGATGTCCGGGCGTTCCCCGCCCTGGATGCGCTTGCGCAAGAGCCCGGACGGCCCAAACGTGACGTTGACCGCGATGCCGTGGGCTTCCTGAAACTGTTTGGCCAGGGCCGTCATGACGCCGCGCAGGCTGCCGGCGGCATAGACGGTGACGCCCGGCGAGCCCGCGCCGGCCGGCGCGGCGGACAAGAGCAGCAGCAAGGCGGAGAGCAGGATACGTCGCATGAATTCCCCTTCGCGATGTTATGGGCCGTGAGTGTGAACAAAACTTTCCACCGGGCGCTCCCCAAGGGGAATGCCCCGAAACGATCCGGGAAAACCTCCGGTTGCGGGCGATCAGCGGAAGCGGTCGTCGGAAATATAGGCGTCGGCTTTGCTGGCCTTGGTGGCGAACCAGCCGACCCTGCCCGCCTCCCAGACGTCGAAGTGCGGCACGTAGGGCTTGATGTCGAGCACCGGCGTGCCGTCGAGGACATCGACGTTGCGCAGGCGCACGGTCAGGCCCGCGACCTCCTCCAGCTCCAGCACGGACAGGCCGATGGGGTTGGGCCGCTTGGGCGAACGGGTGGCGAAGATGCCGTGGTCGGCGTTGTCCAGAAACGGCCGCACGGTCAGGTCGTACCCGCGCACCCGGTGCAGGTGGTAGAGCAGAAAGACGTGGGAGAAGCCTTCCAGGTCGGCCAAACCTTCGGCGAAGTCGGGATGCACCTCGATATGTCCCGTCACGCCCATGGCCCCCACGGGCTGGACGGGCATGCCCTGGATGTCGGTGTAAGGGGAATGCAAAATGCCGATGGGACGATAGGCGATGTCTTCCGGGAGTATGTTCATGTGGTTCCTCGGGGGCGTTTGCCGGGCAAAAGGTATCAAGATCCGGGCCACATTTTCCGCCCCGTGATTGCGGGATGTTACGCATGGACACCCGGCGGTCGGGACAAATCCGTCGTGTAGCGATACAAACTTGTCGGGAGGAAGGCAACCGGCTTGAATGACACGAAAATAATGAAAGGAGTGACTCTCGTGGCAGGGGGCGTCAGGTCCGGACCTCGGCCGTACGGCCGGTGAGCTGGTCGGCGTGCAGAACCATGTCCCGGGCCATGTCCTTGGCGGTAAGCAGGGCCATGTCGGCCAGGCGCATGAAGTCCTCGCCGTCGTCGGTTTCGCCGCCCTTGTGGCTGGACAGGCCGATGGTCACGGTCAGGCGTTGGGTCAGGCCAAGCGAGGTCCAGTCATGGGAAGCCACGGCCCGGCGCAGACGCTCGGCCACGGAGCCGGCGCGAAGCGGCGGCGTGCGGGAAAGCAGCACGCAGAATTCGTCCCCGCCGATGCGGGCCACCAAATCCCCGCCCCGAAGCTCCCGGGAAACAATGCGGGCCAGGGTGCGTAGCGCCTCGTCGCCCCGGGCATGGCCATGGCAGTCATTGACGGTTTTGAAATGGTCGATATCGACCAGGGCCAGGCTGGTCCAACTGCCGCTATCGGCGGCATCGCGCAGTTCCTTGGCAAAGGCCGTCTCGAAGCCCCGCCGGTTTTGCAGGCCGGTCAGGGGATCGATGTCGGCCAGCAGGCGCACCTCGTTTTCCACGCGTTCCCGGTGCAGCAGGACAAAACCGAAGGTGCAGGCGACCAGACTCGGCACGGAAAGCACCATGGCGATGTCCTGGGTCACGCCCGGGGCAAAGGGATCGGGATTGGCCGACGGGGCGAAAAACACCGACAGACCGCGCACCATAAACGACACGGCGGCCAGGACATAGCCCGAGGCGAGGATGCCGATCACCCGCAGCCGGAATTCGCGCCGTCTGGCCACGATGGTGCCGGCTATGGCCAGGCTCTGGAAGGCGAAGAGCAGACACAGCAACAACGTGCGGACCTTGACCGCCTCGAGCAGCCCGCCGGCAAGGACCATCGCCAGAAGAATCGGCAACACCCGTTGCCAGGACGGACGGCGGTCGCCGTAGAACGCGTCGAAGGACGCCTGAAAAAAAGACCAGCCTAGGGCGAACAGGCCGTTGCCGAGCACAATGGCCACGCCGGGGGGAATGACGTCGCGCAGGGCGAAAAACGGGGTCGAAACGATCAGCGTGAAAAGCCCGGCGATCCACAGCCGCGCCCCCCTGGCCCGGCTGTCGGCAAAGGCAACGGCAAGCAAACTGGCAATGCAAAAATTGCTGATGACATAAATGACGGAGGCCGTCTTGAAATCGAAATTCTGCATTGCCGGCCTGGATATCGCGTTTTCAGAACTGGAGCAAACATTTCTTTGATCATTGCATGTCGTAACGTAAAAAAAGATTCATTGGACAAAATGGCACCCCGTGCCAGGTGTGTGTAATTCTGTCTCTCCGACCGCAGTAAGCCGCCGCAACGACCGGCAATACGACGTACAACCGAAAGGGAACAGTCCATACCGCGCCCGGATTATCCCTTTTTCCACAGTACAGCCGGCATATTGTCGCAACAAACACCGGCCCGCGACGCCGCCAGTCCACACGCCCCCGGCTCAAAAAATGCCGCGCTTCTGGTCAAGCCCCCCCAAAAAAGAAGCCGGAGGCCATCCGTATCTTGCGATACGGCTGGCCTCCGACCTCTTCAAAAAAAATGCTGTTATAACGAAAAGTTATCTATTTCAACATATCCCGAGAAAAAGTTTAGGCAAGGGAGAGCGCGAGAGGGGCTATCGCCCTTTTCAAAGGGTTTTCCCCTCTCGCACCGCCCCTCCAGCATTGCCTAATAGCGGTAATGCTCCGGCTTGAACGGGCCGGCCACATCGAGGCCGAGATAGGCGGCCTGGGCCTGGGTCAGGGTTTCGAGCTTGGCGCCGAGGCGGGCCAGATGGAGCCGGGCCACTTCCTCGTCCAGAAGCTTGGGCAGGGTGTAGACGCCGGTCTTGTATTCCTTGGTCGCCAGTTCGATCTGGGCCAGGGCCTGGTTGGTGAACGAGTTGGACATGACGAAGCTTGGATGACCGGTGGCGCAGCCGAGATTGACGAGCCGCCCCTCGGCCAGCATGAGGATGGCGTTGCCCGAGGCCATGGTCCATTTGTCCACCAGGGGCTTGATCTGATTCTTTTTGCAGGTCGGGGTGTTTTCCAGGTAGGCCACGTTGATCTCGGAATCGAAGTGACCGATATTGCAGACAATCGCCCCGTCCTTCATCTTTTCCATGTGCGCGCCGGTGATGACGTCGCAGCAGCCGGTGGCCGTCACGAAAACATCGCCCAGGGAGCAGGCCGCTTCCATGGTGGTGACCTCGTAGCCTTCCATGGCCGCCTGCAAGGCGCAGATGGGGTCGATCTCGGTAATGAGCACCCGGGCGCCGAAGCCGCGCATGGACTGGGCGCAGCCCTTGCCCACGTCGCCGTAGCCGGCCACGACCACGACCTTGCCCGCCACCATCACGTCGGTCGCCCGCTTGATGCCGTCGGCCAGGGACTCGCGGCAGCCGTAGAGGTTGTCGAACTTGGACTTGGTGACCGAGTCGTTGACGTTGATGGCCGGGAAAAGCAGCTCGCCGGCCTGCATCATCTGGTAGAGCCGGTGCACGCCGGTGGTGGTCTCCTCGGAGACGCCGCGGATCTTTTTGGCCAGGCGTTCGAAACGGCCGGCATCGGCGGCCACGGCGGCCCGGATGCGGTCCATGATGATGCCCATTTCCTTGTTGGCGGCCGGGGCGTTCAGGATCTTGGCGTCCTTGGCGCACTTGTAGCCGTGGTGGACGAACAGCGTGGCGTCGCCGCCGTCGTCGACGATGAGGTCCGGACCGGTCCCGTCGGGCCAGGTCAGCGCCATCTCGGTGCACCACCAGTAGTCTTCCAGGGTCTCGCCCTTCCAGGCGAACACGGCGGCCAGGCCGTCGGCGGCGATAGCGGCCGCGGCATGGTCCTGGGTCGAGTAGATGTTGCACGAGGCCCAACGCAGGTCCGCGCCAAGGGCCTGCAGACATTTGATCAGCATGGCCGTCTGGATGGTCATGTGCAGCGAGCCGGTGACGCGCAGGCCGGCCAGGGGCTTTTGCGGGCCGTATTTCTTGATGACGGCCATAAGGCCCGGCATCTCGCCCTCGGAAAGCTGCATTTCCTTGCGGCCCCAATCGGCCTGGGACAGGTCGGCGACCTTGTAGGGAAGGGTCAAATCAAGCGGTTTCACGCTCATGTTCGTCTCCTTTGGCTGACGTGTTTTTTACCGGGGCCGGGCGAGCAGGCGCGCCACGACCAGCCCCTTGTTGGCGGGATGCTCGGAATACCGTTCCAGGTCGAAACCGGCCCGAGTAAGCCACGCGACAAATTTTTCCCGGGAAAAGCCCAGCCAGCGGTCACCGAAGCGGCGGCGCATGGCTTCGTCCCCGTGGGGGGTGAAATCGATGACCGCCAGCCGACCGTGGGGTGCGAGCACACGCCGGGCTTCGGCCAGGGCGGCGGCCGGGTCGGGCAGATGGTGCAGCGTCAGGCAGATGACGGCGAAATCTGCTTCGCCGTCGGCCATGGGCAGATGTTCGAGCTCGCCCATGCGCACCCCGACCGACAGCCCGACCGTACGGCGCTCGGCCAGGGACAGCATGGACGGGGAACTGTCCACGCCGATGACGGCCGTCGCCCGCTCGGCCAGAACGGGCAGCATCTCCCCCGGCCCGCAGCCGAGATCGGCGGCCAGGGCAACCTGTCCGGGCATGACCTCGCGCACAAGCGCCGCCGGGTCCACCGGCCCCAGCACCTCGCGGCGAAGCCGCACCCAGTCCGGGGCGATGGCGTTGAAAAAGCGCCGGGTCTCCTGGCGGCGTTCGCCAAGCACCGCGTCCACGGCGGCAAGGTCGGCCTCGGGCCCGGCCACGTCCAGCCACGGGGCCAAGGCAGCCAGGAAATCCTTTTGCGGAGCCTCCCCGGCCAAACTGTAAAAGGTCCAGGCGCCCTCCCGGCGGCTGGCGAGCAGCCCGCAGCCGACCAAAATGCCGAGATGGCGCGAGATGCGCGACTGGCCCATGCCGAGCGCGGCCACGATCTCGCCCACGGACAACTCGTGGCGGGCCAGGATGCGGACCAGACGCAGGCGCGTCTCGTCGGCCAGGGCCTTGAACCAGGGAAGCGGTGTTTCGGCGTCTTTTAGCATATCAAGATATCCTGATATGTTTATCTACTGATTTCGTTTTACCCCGTCAAGCCGTTTGTTCCCTCTTCGTCGCCTTAAGCGACTCAAAATCCATTGACCGACGGTCGGTCAATGGATACTATTTCAGAAATAGACCAATAATGGGGCATCGCATGCGTACCGTCAAAGCGCCGCAAGACAGGCGCGCGGAATTTCTCGAGGCCGCCCAGACGCTGTTCGAAGCGCGCGGCGTGGACGCGACTTCGGTGAGTGACATCATTGCCATGGTCGGCGTCGCCAAAGGCACTTTCTACTGGCACTTCAAATCCAAGGAAGCCCTACTCGAGGCGCTGGCGGAGCGACAGACAAGCCTTTTCATCGAGACGATCACGCCCATCCTGGCCGCCCCGGAGCGAAGCGCCATCGAGAAACTGCGCGACCTCTGGCTTGTCCACGAAAAAAAACGCCAGACCCGATCAAGCCTGCAACGGCATGCCCACAAACCCGAGAACCTGCTGCTGCATCAAAAGCTTCGCGACATCGAGGCAAAAGGCCTTGTCCCAATGCTGGCGGAAGTGATCGCCCAGGGAAACCGCGAGGGCCTCTTTCGCGCGCCCGATCCCGAAACGACCGCTGCGTTTCTGATCATGGCCCAGGGCCTGCATCTCCGCCAGGCCGAGATCACAGGCAAGCCGGGAGCGGATACCCGCGAGGACGCCGTCCAGGATATCCTGGAACGGGTCCTCGGCGCCGCGCCCGGAAGCCTGGCCTTTCTGTCACACGGCTGAAAGAGGCATGCGCCAACCAACCATGCCCGGCATCATGATCCCCAAAACACGGAGCATCCCATGAGCGAAAACACGTCGGCAAAAACGGAAAGCCCCCATGTCTGCCCGGCAAGCCACGCCGGTTGGCTGGCCAGTTCCCTGCGCAGGCTGATGCACCATCCCGAGGCGATGCTGCGCGGTCTGGTCCGGGAGGGCGATACGGCCGTGGACCTCGGCTGCGGCCCGGGCTTTTTCACGCTTCCCCTGGCCAGGCTGGTTGGCCGGGACGGTCGCGTGATCGCGGTGGATCTCCAGGAAGAGATGCTGGGGATGATGCGCCGCCGGGCCGAGCGCGCCGGGCTCGCCTCCCGCATCATCAGCCACCGCTGCGAGGCCGCGACCATCGGCCTGACCACGCCGGCGGATTTCGCCCTGGCCTTTTACATGGTCCACGAAACGCCGGACATCGCCGCCTTCCTGGCCGAACTCCACGGCATCCTCAAGCCCGGTGGCAAGCTGCTTTTGGTCGAACCGCGCTTCCACGTCGACAAGGCGGATTTTAAGCGCACACTCGAGCTTGCCGCTGGCGCGGGGTTCCGGTTCATTGCCGCGCCCCGCATTTGGCTCAGCCTGGCGGCGCTTTTCGCGCGGGATTAGGGGAGGGAGAGTGAGAATGATACCGGGGGGAAACCTTTCTGAAGAAAGGTTCTCCCCCCGGGCCCCCCTTCTAAAGACTTTCAATGGTGACGGGTTGTTATCCGAACATCATCTGTAATAGTAGAAAACTTTAGGAAGGGGAGAGCGCGAGAGGGGAGAACCCTTTTTAAAGGGTTTCCCCTCTCGCATCCTCTTCCACTCTTCTCTCTCTCCCCGCCTCTACTCCCGCATATCTTCAATCAAGCGCATGAGTTCGCCGGCCTGGCCGGCCAGGTCGGTGACGGAGCCGGCTGCCTCGTCCATGCCCATGGCGGTTTCCTCGGCCACCTCGCCGATGGCGGACACGGCCCGGTTGATCTCGTCGTGGGCGCTGGCCTGGGCCTTGGCCGAGGCGGCAATGGCCCGCACGGCCTGGGCCGCGTCTTCGCAGCGCGAGACGATCACGGCCAACGTCTCGCCCGAGCGGGCCACCAGTCCGTCGGCTTCGGCCACGGCCTGGGTGGCGGAGGTCGCCTTGCCGGCGCTGTCGTCCACGGCCGAAAGCACGGCATGGACCGAGGAGGAGACCTCCTTGGTGGCGCTCATGGTCTTTTCGGCCAGCTTTCGCACCTCGTCGGCCACCACGGCGAAGCCGCGCCCGGCCTCGCCGGCCCGGGCCGCCTCGATGGCGGCATTCAGGGCCAGCAGGTTCGTCTGGTCGGCGATGTCGGAAATGACGGCGATGATACCGCCGATGGAGGCGGCACGGCTGCCCAAGGCGTCCATGCTCTGGCGCAGGGCGTCGGAAATGCCGTTGACCTGGGCAATGGCCTTGGCCGTGCGCTCCACGGCCTCCCGACCGGCCCTGGCCTCGGACATGGCCGATTCGGCCCCCGTGGCCGCGCCCTCGGCTCCTGAGGCCACGGCATCAAGGGCCTGGTTCAGGCTCTCGAAGGCGGCGGCGGTCTCCTGCAACTGGGCGGTCTGGGACATGGCCCCGTCGGTCACGGCGGCCACGCGCCCGGAGAGCTCCTCGGCATTGGCGGCCACGTGGCGGGCGATTTCCTCGGCCTCTCCGGCCACCCGGCGCAGCACCTCGTTGCGCGAGACGATCATGGCTTCCTTGGACTTGACGTCGGACAGGTCGACCACCAGGGCAAAGGCCCCGATAAGCCCCTCATCGAGGTCATAGAGCGGCGCGGTGTCCATGCGCACATGACGCGTGGCCCCCTGGCCGTCGTCCAGCAGGAATTCCACGCCCAGCCGGCAGTTGTTGTCGTCGAGGCAGGCGGTCATCTGGCCGGCGGCGGCGGCGTTGGGCCCGAAAATCATGGCCACCGGCCGGCCGAGCACGGCCTTGTAGTCGGCATCCAGGCCGAGAAGACGCAGCAGCGGCGGGTTGACGAAGGTGACCTTGCCCGCCGTATCCACCACCAGACAGGGAATGGTGACTGCCTTGAGAATGCTCGAGGCAAAGCCCAGCTTGTTTTTGATCTCGTCGACCATCTGGAGCAGGCCCGAGCGCAGGTCTTCCAGCTCGCCCTTGCACTTCGCCGGCGGCGCGGCGGAGAAATCGCCGCGCGTCACGGCGGCCAGGTAGGTGAGAATGCCGGCCAGGGGTGTGAGGATCTCCCGGCGCAGAAAGATGGTGACGGCCAGCAGCACCAACGCGGCCGTGATGCCGGCCACGGCCAGGGACACGTTTCGCAGGCCATGGGCGGCGGCGAAAGCCTCGGAGGCCGGAGTGCGGGCCAAAAGCGCGAAGGTGACGTCGCCGAAGCGGACCGGCGCGAACGCGGTGAGCGCTTCGTGGCCCGAGGCGTCCTTGTCGGTCAGATTGCCGATTTGTCCGGCGAGCGCCCGGGCCACGGCATCGCCTGAAGGCACGGCGGCATCGGACGCGGAGGCGACGGCTTCCACCCGCAGGCCGCCGTCGCCGCCGACCAGCAGGAAGTCGCGGGTCACGCCCGTGCCCTCGCCCTGGCGCATGATGCGCGTCAGCTCGGATTTGGGCACGCGCAGGATGGCGGCGGCCTCGATCATGGTGCCGGTGTGGTTTTTGACCGGCGCGGCCACAAAGGCCGTGGGCTCGCCGCCAAGGGGCGGATAGGGGGTAAAATCGGCGAACACGATGTGGCCCTGCATGGCCCCGCGCCAGGCGGCGGCCAGGCTCGTGTTTTTAAGCGGCCCTTCCTTGACGTCCTCACCCACCTCCTTGCCCTTGGCCGCGCCGAAAAGCACCCGGCCGTCGTCGGCCACGAGCAGTGCGTCGGCAAAGCCCAGCACCTTGGTAAAAGGACCGAAGGCCGGCCCCACGTATTCGTGGAGATCCTTGTAGTCCGGGGTGTCCACGGGGGCCCGCTGGCCGGGCTTGGTGCCCATGAAATAATCGCGGGTCATGCCCACGGCGTTGTAGACTTCCTTGACCGAGGCCATGATGGCGGCCTCGCGCAGCCAGGTGGCGGCGGCTGCTTCCAGGGCCTCCTGGCGGCTGTCCCTGGCGGCGGCCAGACCGCCGAAAGCCTGTTCGCCCAGGATGCCAGAGGCGCGTCGCACGCTGACGACGCCGGTGACGGCAAGGGGCAGGATGCTGATGGCCAGACAGAAACAGATGAGCTTGTACTTCAGGGTCATACTACTTCTCGGGGGATTAAGCGGTGCTCGCCGGCTGGCGGCATTTGCGCTCTGGTATATCCCGCTGAGGCACAGGACCGTGAAATCCATGTGTCGTTTCGGCTACGCCCCTTTTCCTTTGTTACAAGAGACGCACAAAACCCCATGCCCGCACAAAGCCGATACCGCACAGCCGATTATTCTTTCGCAATAGCCCCGACAAGCCTATACTCCATCGGCTTACCCTGATCTTCACCGCTGTAACCGAACAGACACCCCCGACGCCTGATTCCGCGCCGCTCCCCTCCTCAGGCAGGCGGCGCCAGCTTGGCCTCCAGCTCGGCCCAGCGCGCGTAAAGCCCTTCCACGGTCGCCTCGGCCGCCTGGGCCACCGCCAACCGGCGTGAAAGCTCCGCCCCGTCCGAGGCCACGCCCGGGTCTTCAAGCGCCGCCTTCGCCGCCTCCAGGGCCGCCTCGGCCTCGCCGATGGCCGCTTCCATGCCGTCGTATTCGCGCTGATCCTTATACGAGAACTTTTTGGCCGAAGCGGCCTGGGACCGGGACTTGGCCTTGGGTTCGCGCCGGGCCTTGGCCTGCCGGGCGCGCTCGCGCAGTCCGGCCTCGAACTCGCCCTCCCACTGGGCATAGTCGGCGTAGACCTCCGAGCCGCCCGCGCCGTCAAGGCCCAGAAGCACCGTGGACGCCCGGTCGAGCAGCGACCGGTCGTGGGTGATGAGCACCACCGCGCCGGGAAATTCCAGCAGACTTTCCTCGAGCATTTCCAGGGTCGGGATGTCCAGGTCGTTGGTCGGTTCGTCGAGCAGCAGCACATCGGCCTGGCGCAGCATGAGCCGGGCAATGAGCACCCGGGCCTGCTCGCCGCCGGATAAAAGCCCCACCGGCAAATCGAGCTGTTCCGGGCGCAGGGCGAAGCGCTTGGCCCAGGTCACCACATGCACGGGGCTGCCCCGGTAGATGACGCTGTCCGCGTCCGGGGTGAAGGCCTGGCGCAGGGTCTGCTGTGTATCGAGCTGTTCGCGCTTCTGGTCGAAGACGACGACTTCGAGCCCCGGAGCGCATTTGACCGAGCCCGCATCCGGGCGTTCCTCGCCGGCCAGCACGCGCAAAAGCGTGGACTTGCCCGAGCCGTTGGGCCCGGTCAGCCCCAGCCGCACGCCGGGTGAAAGCACGATATCGACGGCGTCAAAAAGCGGCCGCCCGGCATAGGCCTTGGCCAGATGTTCGGCCACGAGCAGACGCTTGGTCTGGCGGCCGGTGCCGGAAAAATCGATGCCCGCCCTGGTGATTTCCCGGTTGCGGGACCGGGTTGCGGCCAACTCGCCAAAGAGCTCCCCCGCCGCCTCGATGCGGGCCTTGGCCTTGGTGGCCCGGGCCTTGGGGCCGCGCCGCAGCCATTCGATCTCGCGCCGGGCCTTGTTGGCCAGCGTCTGCTCCAGCGCCCCCTGGTTCTCCAAAAACGCCTCCCGGGCCTCGAGAAGCGCGCTGTAGGGGCCGTCCACGCTGAGAAACCCCTGAGGATAGGCCGCGGACAGTTCGATGGTGCGCTTGGACACCTTTTCCAGGAAAAAACGATCGTGGCTCACCACCACAAAGGCGAAAGGCGCGGCGGACAAAAACCGCTCGAGCCAGAGGATGGAAGCCAGGTCCAGATGGTTGGTCGGCTCGTCGAGGAGCAGCACATCGGGCTCGGTCACCAGGGAACAGGCCATGGACAACCGTTTGCGCCAGCCGCCGGACAGTTCCGCCACGGCCACGGACGGGTCCTCGAAGCCCAGCCGCCCCAGCGTCACGGACACCCGGGCCAGCTGTTCCGGATCGTCTTCCGGCCGGGCAAAGGCGGCCAACGCCGCCAGGGACACGGCCTTTTGCGCGGTCAGGCCGTCGGCAAAGCTGTCCTGCTGGGCGACATAGGACAGTCGCACCCCCTGGCGCAGGGTGCGCTCGCCCGCGTCTGCGGGCTCCAGGCCGGCCATAATTTTAAGAAGCGTGGATTTGCCCGAACCATTGGGGCCGATCAGCCCGATGCGTTCCTTTTCGGAAACGGCCAGGGAGATATCGGAAAAAAGGCGACGGACGCCAAAGGCTTTGGCGATGTTGCGAAGCGTAACGCAGGTGCTCATAGCCGCTTGCAGTAGTGCATGGGCCGCCCCGGCGTCAAACGTAGCCGTCCCGCTCGCGAAGGCGACGCAGGAACTCGCAGACGGTGACGTTTGTTTATTTACGGAATGGTAAATAAGTTGTAATGTATTGTCCGACGATTGTCCTGGATGATGGCGTCGACGCTTCCCGGTCGCGCCGGCCCGCCTTGCGGGCGCTCGTTCAGGGAAAGAGCCGGTCCGCCTGCCGCGGGCCAGGCGGCAGCCCGGTCCCGGGCCGCGCCGCCCGGCCTCCTCGGTTTGCCGGATCATCGACAACGCACTGAAAAAGGCAAACCCTTCGAAAGAAGGGGACGCAAAGCCACGGGCCTACGTCCCGCCAGGGATACGGCAGCCGGGCCGCCAATGCGCCGCATCCTCCGATACAGCGCTTTGGCCAGCGTGAAAGGAGGTACGGGCATGCCACGCGAACCCTGATCGATCCCCAGCCTTCCTCTTTTTTGTCCTGGATTGTCCCCGCTCGGGAGTGGAGCGCGGACTTTCCGCTTGTACCGCATCACGGTCCGACGCGCCTGTCACCTCGGCGGGAGAAAAGGCGAATCGGCCCGGGAAGGAGCTTGCTCGAGATGAAGGAGAAGTACGGTCATGAGCAATATATCGGGGATCGGACTTTGCGGCAGCGACGCCACGGCGTCCGTTCTGTCCAACAAGGAGATGCAGTACTTTAAGCGCGTGTTTGCCGCTTCCGCGGACAATACGCAGCAGCCCGCGCAGCCGGCGCCCACCCAAAGCGCCAAACCCGGCGTGGGCACCCGCCTGGATGTGAAGGTCTGATCGTTTCACCGCCTCGGGACGGCCCCCTGTCATGGAAGATGACGCGGGGCCGTCCTTTTTTTCACCCATTCCCCTTTTGCTTGGGCATAAAAAAAGCCCCGGAGATTCGATTTGAATCTTCGGGGCTTTTGAAAAAGAGCCCTGGCGGCGACCTACTTTCCCACGCAAGAGTACGCAGTATCATCGGCGAAGGAGGGCTTAA
>NZ_JBLODY010000004.1:0-137037 GCF_047785625.1 Solidesulfovibrio sp. C21 | reverse complement strand
CGCATGGCGGCGTTTTTCAAATGGCGGGAATCCGAAAACTACCGAATCGGTACTTGGCGCTTCGGGCGCGAATAGGAAACGGGCGGTTAGACTGCGTCAGCCGGCTTGACTTCGGGCCACATAGGAAGACTTCCAATGGTAAGGATAGGGCGCAATATCCTGTCAATATCGTTATAAACTTTAGGAAGGGGAGAGCGCGAGAGGGGAGAACCCTTTTTAAAGGGTTTCCCCTCTCGCCCCCTCTTCCTTTTACCTCTTCCTAAATAGTGTAACTCCCTTGCGTTCCTGGACGGCTTCGAACAGCTGTCGCAGCAGCGCGGCGTAGGGACTTTTTTCGGCGGGCGTTTTGTTGATGGTCGTCAGGGTGAGACGCGGCACGGGGGCAACGCGGCGCGAGAGAAGGTGCGTCAGGGGCGCGAGGGCTGCCGGGAGCGCGGCGTCTTCGGGCGAAAGTTTTATAGTGAGCCTGCCGGGACCGGTTTCGAGGGTCAGGACGGGGTCCGGGCCGATGAAGGCGACATACGCGCCGGCGGCCCGGCGCGGCAGGGGCAATTTCCCGCTTTGCGGCGTCGGCAGCCCCCACAAGGCGGCAGGATCGCGGCCGCAGCACCACCATTCCTCGCTTCCCGGGAGTCCGGCGGCAACAAGACGCACGGCCCGGGAGGCGGCGAACTGCGGCCCGGAGAGGCCGGCGAAAAATTCTCCGGAAACGACCTCGCCGGAAAGCTCCATACGCCGCAGCGCCCGAAATACCCCCGGCCAGGCAAAGGCTTTGCCCTCCCTGGCGATGGTCTCCCGGCAGACCACGCCGTAGCGCGCCAAAAGAAGCCGGGCCCGGTCCATGGCCAGTTCCTCGCGGGCCAGCGGATCGTCCGGCGGTTCGGGAACGCGCAACGCCCGCCACATGCCGGCAGTGGGCAGCGAGGCGGCAAACCGGGCCGGCGCGGTGCGGCGGATGGTGCGCCGGCCGCGTATGGCCCCTTCGTAGGTCGCGGCCTCGGGGGTGAAATCCGTGGCCACGCCCCGACGCAGCACGGCCAGGGAGTCGCAGGACGCCCGGCCGTCAAAGGCCGCCTGCCACAATGCCTTGGCCAGCTCCGACGGCGGCAGGCCGGTAATTTCCAGCAAGGCGGAAAAATCGTAGCCGGCCCGGGGATCGGGAAAGAGCCTTTCCGTCCCCTTGGGCGGCGTGAATCCGGCCAGATCCAGGTCGTCCGGCAAGGCGAAAAGCACCCGCTTGGCCCCGGCCCCATACCAGCCCATGCCCGTCGCGCCAAGGGCCGCATCGAGCCAGGCCGGATCGTAGCTTATGCTTCGCGCCGGCAGCACGTCGGCTTCCCACAGCGCGGCGGGGAGCGGCAGGCAGGCCAGCTGTTCCAGGCGATCGGCCAGATCGTCGGCATCCCGGGCCGGCTTGGCCAAGCCCTGCCAGACGGCGGCGAAATACGGCAGCCGGTCGGCCGCAAGCGCCACTACCCGGGGACGCCGGGCCGCCCGGGCCAGCCGCAGCAGGGTCTCGAAATTGGCCGCGTCGCACCAGCGCGATTCCGGGCGGCCGGAAACGAGTTCCCCGGACACCCACTTGCCGGCGGCGGTCAAATCCTCGGCCACCCCAGCCACCATATCCGGTCCGAGGGAAAGCAGTTCCGCCAGGCGGGCAAGGGGCATGGGGCCGTAAAAGGACATCCACTCCGTGAAAAGCGTTTCCCGTACGGCGGCGATCTCCTCCCCGGCAAGGGCGATCCGGCGCGGCAGCTTCCCCTTTTCCGAAAACGGCCTGGCCAAGGCGGCGTCGCCGTAGAGCGCCAGGGCGATCTCCCCGGCCCGTTCCAAGGCGGCCAGACGCGGTTCCGCATCCCCCGCCGCGTCGATGCGAGCCAGTTTCGGGGCGAGCGCCGCCTCCAGCGTGTCCGGTTCCTCGCCACCGTCGCGGTGGCTGGCGTCGAGCATCTCCCGCCACTGTCCGGGCGTCACCAGCACCCGCTCCTTGAGCCATTCGAGCAGTTCGGCCGGCGTGGTCGGGGCGTATCCCGGGAAAAGCCGCTGCCGTTTGGTCTCGAAAGCCGTCACCACCGCTTCGGGCACGGCCGGCCGGCCCGGCCCCCGGGCCACCTCGGCCACCAGGTCGGGCCGGGCTCCGGTCGGGCCGGCGGCGGTGCCGGCGTCGGTCAGGTACATGTATTCGGTGACGTGGCGCCAGACGAGGTCGGCGGCAAAGGGGCTCTGGACGCGGGTGCGCACGATGCTGACGGCCACGTCCCCGGCCCGCAGGGCGGCCAGAAAGCCGGCCAAGCCCTCAATGTCGAATATCTCGCCAAGACAGGTGCGCCAGGCTTCGAGCACCATGGGGAAATCGCCGCTTTGGGCCACAGCGGCGAGCAGCTTGCGGGCCCGAAGCCGCGTGATCCAAAGGGGCTGGCGCTTGCCGAAGCCGTCCTTGGGCAAAAGAAGCGCCCGGCCGGCCGCTTCCCGAAAAGCCAGACCGAACGCGCCCGAACCTTCGAGGCGCGAACGCAGCATGGGGGCGACATCCCCGGCCGGCAGCGCGGCGAGCACGGCCTGCGGATCGATCTCCCGGGGCAGGGTCACGGCCACGCAGTCGTTGCCGGCAAAAACCGGGGCCGTCTCGCCCAGCCGTTCGGCCAGCCCCGTTTCCAGAACAAGGGACAGCGGCGCGGTGACGGCAAGCCCGAGGGGCGCATGCAGGATCACCTGGCTGCCGGGCGCGCCGCCGGGACCGGTGGCCGTGACCTCGACCACCAGATGCCGGGCATGGGGCAGACCGACGCCGGTGGCCTCTTTCTGGCCGCGCAGGTAATCGACGAGTTCCCCGGCCGCCTGGGGCTCCATGGCATACTCGGTTGCAAGCTCCCGGCGGAAATCGGGATCGCCGAGCCGGGTGTCGGCCTCCTCCAGAAAATCGGCCAAGAGCTTCGAGAAATGGCGGTCGCGCGAACGGCCGTCGCCAATCCAAAACGGGGCCGGCACGGTCCCGGTCGGCGCCGGCGACACAAAGACGTCGGCGTCGGTGATGCGCTCGATGCGCCAGTTCTGCGCGCCAAAGGCGAAAATCTGGCCAAGTCGCGCCTCCCAGACGAACACCTCGTCCAGTTCGCCAAGCCTGGCCCCGCTCTCCTGGCGGCGCAGGGCATAATAGCCCCGGTCGGCGATGACCCCGCCCGAGGCATAGAGCCGCAACAGCGCCCCCTTGCGGGCGGAGACCGTACCGTCCAGGCCATCCACGGCCACAAGCGGGGCCAGCTCGCGGATGCGCGTGGCGGCATAGCGCCCGGCCAGCATGCCGAGCGTCAGATCGAAGGCCGTGCGGGACAGGTCGCGGTAGGCCCATACGCGGCGCACGGCCTGATAAAGCGCGGCAACCTCCCAGGTTTCCACGCCGCACATGGCCACAAGGGTCTGGGCCAACACATCGAGGGGGGCCAGGACCGGACGCAGGGGCTCGATGTCGCGGGCATTGGCCACCCGGGCCATGACCGCCGCCTCGAGCAGGTCCTTGCCGCCGGTCGGCAGGAAAACGGCCTTGCTCACCTCGCCCACGCGGTGGCCCGAGCGGCCGATGCGCTGCACTGCGGAACTCACCGTGGGCGGGCACTCGACCAGCAGCACCGCGTCCACGGCCCCGATGTCGATGCCGAGCTCCAGGGAATTGGTGGCCACCACGGCCCGCAGCTCGCCGGCCTTGAGCCGCGTTTCCACGGCCTGGCGCAGTTCCCGGGAAAGGGACCCGTGATGGGCGTAAGCCAGCGGCTCGTCGGCTTCGGCGTTTATGAGCCGGGCCAGCTTTTCGCACAATCTTCGGTTGTTGACGAAAACCAGCGTCGTGCCGGCGGAAAGGATGCGCGCGCGAATGTCGCCGGCCAGGGCCTTGACGTAACCGCCTTGCGTCTCGCCGGCCGGCCAGGGGATGCGGCGCACGCGAAGCGACATCCGTTTCTCGGCCCGACTGGTCACGATGGAAACCGGACGCGGGACAAGCTGCGGGTCGTCGGGGGCGGCCATATCGGGCAGATCGGGCAGATCGGCCGGATCGGGCGCAGGGGCAAATCCCCCGACCATGGCCGCCACCGTCTCCAGGGGCGAGACCGTGGCCGAAAGGGCCACGCGCTGAAACTCGCCGGCAAGCAGCGCCAGCCGCTCCACGGCGGCCAGCAGGAACACGCCGCGCTTGCTGCCGGCCACGGCATGGATCTCGTCGAGAATGACCAGCCGCACGTCGCCGAGCATGCCCCGGCCGCCCCGGGAACTGAGCAGCAGGTTCAAGGATTCCGGCGTGGTGATGAGGATCTCCGGCGGCTGGCGCAGCATGCGGCGTCTGGCCTCGGGCGCGGTGTCGCCGGTGCGGACCTCGGCCCGGATGGGGGGCATGGTCCGGCCGGCGGCCACGAAGGCCCGGCGCAGCCCGGCCAGGGGCACGAGCAGATTGGCCCGCACATCCGTGCCAAGGGCCTTGAGCGGCGAAACGTAGACCACCGAGACCCGGCCGGACGGCCAGATGCCCGTGGCCAGCTTGTCCAGGGCGCACAAAAAGGCGGTCAGGGTCTTGCCCGAACCGGTCGGGGCCACGGCCAGCACATGTTCGCCGGCGGCGATGCGCGGCCAGGCGCGTTCCTGGATGTCCGTGGGCGCGCCGACATGCGCCCTGAACCAGTCCGCGACAAGGGGATCGAACGGAATGCCCATGGCCGGCAGGATATGCCGGAGGGCGGGCAGGAAGCAAAAGGCTTTCCAGCCCGCGTTAAAAATTATTTTACTGTATTATTTCGATATGCTACTCAACTTACGCACAGAAAAGGAACACGCAGGGAACAAGTGCAGCCCCAAAAGGAACACGAAAGCGACAATCCGACCAGAAAAGGAACACGGAAGGAACAGACCGCGCACAAACCCACGCCCGTAACGAACACGATACGAACACGTTCCCTACACGTCCTCGCCAAAGGCCCGGCGCACCCGCACCTCCACGCCCCGGCCGGAAAGATAGGCGGCGTACGCCTCGGCCGAAGCCGCAGCGGCAAAAGCCCGCACCACCAGTTGGGCCCGGTTGGTTTCGTCCCAGACCCAGACGTATTCGTCCGGCACGATGGCCAGCAGCAACAGCTCCTGACGCAGCCGCACCCGGGCCACCTCGCGCGCCCCAAAATCGTCGGGATCGTACGCCCCGCCGAGCGCCAGCACCCACCACCCATCAGCCATCCGCAGCCCTCACTTCACGCCGATGCGCATGGTATAGCCCCAATGAAACGGCACCTCGCCAAGCGCCGCCGCTTCCCGGCGCAACACGTCCAGCCCGAACGCGGACTCCTCCGCCCCATGGGCCAAAAGCGTCGCCACGCCGCCCATGGACAAGGCCAACTCCACCAGCCGCGCCCCGCTGCCCGGCTCCACATGATGCGCCAAGACCTCCCGCGTGTAGCGAAACTGGCCCGACGCGGCCATGCGCCCCAGATGCCCCGCCTTGTCCCAGCGCTTGACCGGCGTCAGTTGCAGCTTGTCCTCCAGGGCCCGATGCCGACGCCGCAGCGACAGAAACGCCGCCTCGGCCGGGCCTCCGAAGGACGGCGTCATGTCCGCGTCAATGGCCGCGAACACCCCGCCCGGCCGCAATATCCGGGCCGCCTCGGCAAAGGTCGGATGCGGGTCCATCCAATGCAGACTCTGGCTGCACGTCACGATATCCGCGCATCCGGACATAAGCCCCGTGTCATCACCATACCCCTTGCGAAACGAAACGATCTCCCCGCCCGGAACCCTGGCCGTAACCTCCTCCGCCCGCTGCCGCATATCGTCCCCCGGCTCGATGCCCATCACACGCCCGGCCAGCCCGATCCACATCCGCGTCGCCAGCCCGGTGCCGCTGCCAAGATCCACCACCAACTCCGGCCGCTCCACCCCCGCATACCGGCACAGCAATCGCGCCAGGACCACCGGCGGCGCGGGACGACTTGCCTCGTACACCGTCGCCAGCCCCTCGAATCGATCCGCATTGGATTGCAAATTTGTCATAATAGTTTCCTCCAGAAACTATTATATCGCGTCCATTTCGACTTCTCAACCGGGGCTCTGCCCCGGACCCCGCCGGGAGGCCACGGGCCCCCCGGGCCCCCCTTCCGGCTTTGGCTGGGCGGGACTTTGGCGGAGAAACGGTCAGGCGGTTGGGGGAAGATGGAGGCGGAACTTGTCGGGACGCTGCCGCCGCTTCGCGGCAGGCTCGTCCCAAGCAAATTCCGCCTCCACCACGCCGGTCGCCCCAAGGGGGCGACATTCGGAGAACATCTTTTCTTAAATGCGGCGCTTCGCCGCTGGCGCGATTGTTGCCGCAATCGCGTCCGGCGTCGAGGGGCGAAAGCCCCTCGTGCCGCCGGGCCGATTGCGGCAACAAGATCAACCCAACCAACACCGCCCCCCTCCCCCTCCATCCATCAGCCCAACCCGGTAAAAGGGGGTCCGGGGGACATCAAGTCCCCCGGCGGAGGGGTGCAGGGGAGGCAGAGCCTCCCCTGCCCGCCCTGCTTCCCCTGCCCGCCTAATCCAGCGTCTGCCGGTAACGCACGACGCCGATGCCGAGGGAGACGAGCAGAAACAGGCCGATAGGCCACATATGGGGCGCGATTTCGATCCAGGTGTTGCCCTTGAGCACGATGCCGCGCACGACGCGCAGAAAATGGGTCAGCGGCAGGACCGAGCCGATCCACTGGGCCCATTGGGGCATGCCCTGAAAGGGAAACATGAAGCCCGAGAGCAGGATGGAGGGCAGAAAGAAGAAAAAGGACATCTGCACGGCCTGGAGCTGGTTTTGGGCAATGGTGGAAAAGGTGATGCCGACGCCGAGGTTGGCGGCGATGAAGGGAAAGGAGACGAGGAAGAGCAGCGGCAGGCTGCCGACGAAGGGGACGTGGAAGAGGAGTTTGGCGGCGATGATGATGAGTATCATCTGAAGATAGCCGACAACGATGTAAGGCAGGATTTTGCCGAGCAGCACCTCCACGGGCCGCACGGGGGTGATGAGCAGGTTTTCCATGGTGCCGCGCTCGCGTTCGCGGGTGATGGCAAGCGAGGTGATGATGACCAGCGTCATGGTGAGGACCACGCCCATGAGTCCGGGCACGATATTGAACTGGGTGATGGCTTCGGGGTTGTAGCGGGCGTGCATCCGCAGGTCGACGAGGCCATCGCCGGTGCGAAGCGGCAGCAGCGGCCCGGTGAGGTCGCGGTTGAAGGCCTCTGATGCGGCCTGGCGCACGGCGGCGACGGCATTGGAGGTGGCCGAGGGGTCGGTGGCGTCGGCTTCGAGGAGCACCACCGGCCGGTCGCCGCGCACGAGGTCGCGGCCGAAGTTCTGGGGAATGGTCAGCACGAACTGGATGCGGCCCAGGCGCAGCAGCTCGTCGGCCTCGGCCTCTGTCATGAGTTCCTTGGTGAACTTGAAGTAGAGGCTGTTTTTCATGGCTGCGGCCATGTCGCGGGAAAAGGCGGACCGGTCATTGTCCAGGATGGCCGTGGGCAGGTATTTCGGGTCGGAGTTGATGGCGTAGCCGAAGAGGATGAGCTGGAGCAGCGGGATGCCGACCATCATGCCGAAGGTGACGCGGTCGCGACGCATCTGGGTGAATTCCTTGGCCACCATGGCCGCGAACCGCTTGGGGGAAAAGCTGAACAAGCGCGCCATCACGATACCGCCTTGCGCATGAGGCTGATGAAGACCTCTTCGAGGTTGGGGGGAATCTTTTGCAGGGTAAGGGGCGGGTTGGCGTAGGGAGCGAGGCTTTTTTCCAGGGCCGGGCCGTCCCGGCCGCTGACGTGGAGCGTCACCCCGAAGGCCACCACCTGCTCCACGCCGGGAAGCTCCCGCAGCTTGTCGATGAGGCCGTAGAGTTCCGGCCCGGCAATCTCGTAGGTGGTAAGCCCCTCGGACGCCACGATGGCGGCCACGGTCCCGGTGGCGAGCAGATGGCCGTAGGCGATGTAGGCCAGCCGGTGGCAGCGCTCGGCCTCATCCATATAATGGGTGGAAATAAGCGCCGTGATGCCTTCGCCGGCCAGCTTGTGCACCTCGTCCCAGAAGTCGCGCCGGGCCATGGGGTCCACGCCGGCCGTGGGTTCGTCGAGCAGCAGCAGCTTCGGTTCGTGGATCATGCAGCCGGACAGGGCCAGGCGCTGTTTCCAGCCGCCGGAAAGCGTGCCGGCGAGCTGGTTGGCGAAGCGGCCGAGGTTCATGCGGCCAATGGTGGCATCGACGGCCTGCCGGCGATTGGCCACCCCGTACATGCGGGCGATAAATTCCAGGTTTTCCCGCACGGTCATGTCCTCGTAGAGGGAAAACCGCTGGGACATGTAGCCCACGTGGGGTTTAATGAGTTCGGCCTGTTCCCGGACATCGAACCCGAGACAGGTGCCGCTGCCGTCGTCCGGGCGCAACAGCCCGCAGAGCATGCGGATAAAGGTGGTCTTGCCCGAGCCGTTGGGTCCGAGAAAGCCGTAGATCTCGCCGCGCGACACCCGCATGTCGATATGGTCGACCACGGTCTTGTGGCCGAAGATCTTGGTCAGCCCGGTCACGTCGATGACCGGTGGCGACGAGGCGTTCATGCGCCGCCCCCGGCCTTTTCGGCCGGCGCGGCCGGCTCCAGGGACACGTCCATGGGCTGGCCGGGGTGCATGCGCGCGGCCACGTCCGGGGCGAAACGCGCCTCGATCATGATGACGAGCTTTTCCCGAAAGTCCTGGCTGTAGATGACCGGCGGCGTATATTCCACGCTCGGGGCGATATAGGAAATGGCGGCGGTAACGGGCGCCTTGCCGCCGTCCCAGGAAACACGGATCTTTTGGCCGACGGCCAACGCGCCGGCCACGGCCTCGGGCACGAAAAAGCGCACCTTGACGTTTCCCGGCGGCAAAAGGACCACAACCGGGCTGCCGGCCGCCACCCATTCGCCCGGGTAATGCAGCACGTCGTAGACAAGCCCGGCCACGCCGGCCTGCTGGGTCATCTGGTCCAGGTTCCACTGGGCCTGTTCCACGGAGGCCTTGGCCGCGTCCGCGGCGGCCTGGGCGGCCCGGACCTGGTCGACGCGGCTGGGAAGCTTGCCCGTGGCCAGCTGGGCCTCCAGGGCTTTGACCTGCTGCTTGTCGCGGTCGTGGGAGGCCCGGGCGTTGTCGAGCTCCTCCTTGGCGATGGTGGCGTCGGCGTAGAGCTTGACCCGGCGATTGAATTCCAGGCTCGACAAGGTCCGGGCGGCCTCGGCCCGGCGCAGGTCGGCCACGATCTGGTCGATCTCCTCCGGACGCAGCCCCTTTTCCTTGTCGTGCAGCGTATCCTCGGCCTGGCGCAACTGTGCCCGGGCCAGGGCCAGCCCCTCGGTCTCATAGGAGTGCTCCAGCACGTAGAGCGACTGTCCGGGCGTAACGGTCTGGCCCCGGGCCACGCGCAAATCGTCCAGCCGGCCGGCGATCTTGCCGGCCACGTACACGAACTCGCCTTCGACATAGCCCTGCCAGACGGCGGTTTTTTTGGCCTCGCACCCGGCCAGGAGAAAAAGCATGGCGGCCACCAGCGCCGCCTGGGGAAAGAGCTTCCTGAAGAAAGGCTCTCCCCCCCGGCCCCCTTTCCAAAGACGTTTCCCATGGGAAAAGGAAGGGAGACGTGCGGCGTCCGCACGCATCATATGCCACGTCCTAACCATGCGCATCGCCTTCCTCCCTGACCGCGACTCCGGGCGGGTTGCATTCCGCGCCGTCCGGCCGCAGCCCCCTGCCGATCAGATCGCCCAAAAACGCGGCCGCCTCGGCCAGCGGCGCATCGATGCGCGCGTCCAAATCCCGGGCCGCTTCCGCAAAGCGCAGGCGTAACGGTTCGGACAGGCTGTAGACCACCAGCGTGCCGACCAGGGCCAGGTGGACAAAGGCGGGATTGGCCGGACGCATGACGCCGGCCGCCTGGCCCCGGCGCAGGATATCGCGGGTCGCGCCGAAGATGCGGCGGAATTCGGCCAGGGCCGCCTGAGGCATATTGCGCGCGCCCGAAGCCATTTCCATGGCCATGATACGCGGCAGCATGGGCAGGCGGGCGAAAAGCCCGGCCAGGGCCCCGGCCAGGGCGGAAAGCGCGGCCACCGGGTCCGGCCCGGCCTTGGCCGCCTGCTCCAGGGTCCCGGCCACCTGGCCGAAGAGATGCAGCAACACGGCCTCGTAGAGCTTTTCCTTGGTGCCGACGTGGTAATACAGCGCCGCCTTGTTGACCCCGGCCAGCCGGGCGATGGCGTCCACCTTGGCCCCGGAAAAGCCGACACGGCCGAACTCCTCGGCTGCCGCCTCCAGGATGCGGTCCAGGACCGGCGCGGTTTCTTCAGTATTGACCATTTTGTTCAACCTCTTTATTTAACTATTTGGTTAAAACATATGGTCAACCCCGTCAAGCCCGCCTGATCGCTTCCCATTCGAGTTAAAGAAGTGTAACCGACACACGCGGTCGGCCCGTGAACGTCAAGGGCCAGGCCAGGAAACCATGACCGATGCGCTGATCATACTTTTTTCCCCCATCACCTGGCTTGGCCGGACGGTGCTTTCCATCCTGTCCGAACTGGGCGGTTTTTTCATTTTCCTGTGCCAGGGATTGTGGCGCATCTTCGTGCCGGCGCCCTCGGTGACGAAGATCGTGCAGCAGGTCTATTTCATCGGGGTCAAATCGATCTTCGTCATCGTGCTCATCGGGCTTTTCACGGGCATGGTGCTGGGGCTGCAAGGCTATTACACCCTGGTCAAGTTCGGCTCGGAGGGGCTTCTCGGCGCGGCCGTGGCCCTGTCCATCATCCGGGAACTGGGGCCGGTGTTGACGGCCATCATGCTCACGGGCCGGGCCGGATCGTCCATGGCGGCCGAAATCGGCATCATGCGCATTTCCGAGCAGATCGACGCGCTGAGCACCATGGGGATCAACCCCATGCGGTTTCTCATCGCCCCGAGGCTTGCCGCATCGCTGATCTGCTTTCCGCTTTTGACGGCCATATTCGACGTGGTCGGCATCGGTGGAGGCTACCTGACGGGTGTGGTGCTTCTGGGCATCAATCCCGGCGTCTATTTCGACCGCATCGACGCGGCGGTGGAGCTTGCCGACGTGACCGGCGGCTTCGAGAAATCCCTTGTCTTCGCCTTGCTCGTGGCGGCCGTCTGCTGCTACGAAGGCTACTTCACCCACACCCGGCGGGAGGGCTTCGGCGCCAAGGGGGTCAGCCTCGCCACGACATCGGCCGTGGTCGTGTCCTGCGTTACCGTTTTGGTGGCGGACTACGTGCTGACATCGTTTTTACTGTGAAGGACGCGGAGCCAAGCGTGTTGCATCTTCGACGGGTTCGCCGTAAAAGGCCACTGGCATGAAAAAATACACGATGGAAACCACGGTCGGGGTTTTCGTTCTGGCCGGGCTTTTGTGCGTGGCCTACCTGACCATCAAGCTCGGCAAGCTCGAAGTCATCAGCGGCGACAGCTATACGGTGACGGCCCGGTTCAAGGACGTGACCGGGCTTAAAAACGGCGCCTACGTGGAAATGGCCGGGGTCCGCATCGGCCGGGTGACCGGCATCAGGCTCGACCCCAAGGACAACATGGCCATGGTCAGCCTGGATATCCAGAAAGGCGTTCGCTTAACCGACGATACCATCGCCTCCATCAAGACCAGCGGGCTTATCGGCGACAAGTTCGTCAAGGTCTCGCCGGGCGGTTCGGACGATATCCTGAAGCCCGGGGGCCTTATCGTCGAAACCGAGCCCTCGATCGATCTCGGCGACCTCATCGGCAAATACGTGTTCGGGGGCGTGAAATAGCCGGCCCTGCCGACTGTCCCAACCCTCTAGCCCAAAAAAAGAGTGGACTGGCCGTATGCATCGCATCCTGCTTCGTTTTTTTCTAGCCCTGCTGCTCGTGGCCGCAACCATCGTCCCGGCGGCGGCAGCTTCGGCTTCGGAAACGCTTTCCGCCTCCGTGGACCGCATCATCGACCTGCTGGTCGATCCGGCTTACAAGAATCCCCAGACCAAGCCGGCCATGCGGGCCAAGCTCATCACCACCATCGACGGCATCTTCGACATGAAGGAGCTGTCCCGCCGGGCGCTCGGCGCCCAGTGGAACAAGTTCACGCCCGAGCAACAAGGCCGGTTCGTGACCGCGTTCGGCAATCTGCTGCAACACACCTACCTTGACAAAATCGAGAGCTACACCGATGAAAAGGTGCAGTATCTCAAAGAGCAGGAGCTGGGGCCGGGCAAAGCCGAGATCGCCACCAAGGTGGTCGGCAAGGGCAAGGAAATCCCCATCACCTATAGGCTCATCGACCATAGCGGTTGGAAGGTCTACGATGTGATCATCGAGGGAGTCAGCCTCGTGCAGAACTATCGCACACAGTTCGGCCAGATACTCGCCAACGAGACTCCGGACGTGCTGATCGCGAAAATATCGGCGAAGATGTCCTGACGCCGGGAAACCAGTACGTCCAGGAAGACAGCACAGGGAATACGATCGGTCGGCAGCACGGCCGCCAAGACCATTCCCGGAGAGGTTCCATGAACGCCATGCCGCGACGTCTCGTCATATTTCCCCTGCTTGCCGCCATGCTTTTGGCGGGAGTCGATTGCTTCGCCGGTCCCCGCACAGGGGCCCCGGCCAAAGACGCCACGCCCGCGGTGTCCAAGGTCGCCAAGCCGTTTATTCCATCCGCCACGGCGGACGCGACGGTCCAACCGGCCCAATCCACGTCGAAAGCGACGCCCCCGGCCGACGACGATTACGATGCCGCTCCGGCCCCCGTCGCCGACCCGCTCTACCGCTGGAACAAGTTCTGGTTCGGCTTCAACAACCTCTTTTACAGCGGCCTGATGCGCCCGTTCGCCAGGGGCTACGCCTACGTCGTGCCCAAGCCCCTGCGCCAGGGGCTGACCAATGCCTACCAGAACTTCATCTTCCCCCTCCGATTTGTAAACGCCCTGTTGCAGCTCAACTTCACCCAGGCGTCCCGGGAATTCGGCCGGTTCATGATCAACTCCACCCTCGGCATCGGCGGCCTGATGGACGTGGCCAAGGCCGATCCGAACCTCCAGCCCGGCAACGAGGATTTCGGCCAGACCCTCGGCCATTACGGCATGGGCGACGGCTTTTACATCGTGTGGCCGCTGCTTGGCCCGTCGAGCCTGCGCGACAGCATAGGCCTCGCCGGCGATGCCGCCGCCAATCCGCTCACCTGGATCTTCGGCCCCTGGTCCATCCACGGCGATTACAACCCCTGGTACTGGTCCTACATCATCAAGGCCGGTGACGTGTTCAACAACATGCCCGGCACGCTTGAGGCCTACGACAGCGTGGTGGGGCCGGCCGTCGATCCCTACAGCGCCATAAAGGACGCCTACATCCAGTACCGCCGCAACGCCGTCAGCAAGTAGACCGCACGCGGCGCGGTCCGGCGGCACCATGAACGGCCGATGCGACACGCCATCCCGATCGAAAGTCACAGCCCGCCCGCTCCCTCTGGGAACGGGCGGGCTGGCGCTTTGGGCCAGCTACCGTGACCAGCGCTTCTCCCGCCACGCCCACGAAGGCTACGCCCTGGGCGTGATCGAGGCCGGAGGGCTGGCCTTCCGCTACCGGGGCAGTCGGCTGGTGGCCCCGGCCGGCAGCGTCAATCTGGTCCAGCCGGGCGTGCCCCATGACGGGGAACCCGCCCTGCCCGGCGGCTGGCGCTACCGCATGCTCTATATCCCTGTCGGGCTCCTGGCCATGGTCCAAGCCCAAGGCGCGCCGCCGCCCTATTTCCGTCAGGGCGTGATCGAAGACCCGGAGCTGGCCGGCCTGGTCGCCGCCACCCACAAGCTGCTCCTCGACGCCGCAACCGATACCCTGGCCCAACAAACGCACCTTTTGTCGCTTCTCGCCTCCTGGGTCCGCCGCCATGCCACAGAAGGGACGGCCGCACCCGGGCCCGGTCCCGAACCGCGTGCCGTGCGTCTGGCCCTGGAAGTGATCGCCGACCGCTTCGCCGACCCCGTCGCTTTGGCCGATCTGGCCGCCGCAACCGGCCTTTCTCCCTGGCACCTGGCCCGCGTGGTGGCCCGGTCCACAGGCCTGCCGCCCCACGCCCACCTGCTCGCCCGGCGGCTGCGCGCCGCCAAGGACGCCCTGGCCGGCCCGGGCCGGCTGGCCGACATCGCCGCCGCCGCCGGATTTGCCGACCAGAGCCACCTGACCCGGGCTTTCGCGGCCCGTTTCGGCATGACGCCCGGGGCCTACCGCAAGATTGTTCAAAACAGCGATTCCACCGAGGGTTAGCCTGCTTCCCGCAGCAACGCGGGAGGTTTTTTCATGCACGCGCGCACACTCGCCGTGACCGCCCTGGTCGCGGCCATGATCCTGGTCGGTTCGTCCGTCGCCGTGGGCCGCATCCTGGCGGCCACGCTGCCCATCCATTTCGCTTCCATGGTCCGGTTCGCCCTGGCGTCCCTGGTGCTCGTTCCCCTGACCATGGCCGTGGAGGGCCGTTTCCCACGCATCGCCCCACGGACCCTGGCCATCCTGGCGGCCCAGTCCCTTTGCGGATCGTTTCTTTTTACGGTCTGCCTGCTTAAGGGGTTGCGCCTGACCGGAGCGGCCGACGCCGGCGTGGTGGCGGCAACGACGCCGGCCATGGTGGCGCTTCTGGGCTGGCTGCTCTTCCGCGAGCGGCCGGGCCGGCGCGCTCTGGCCGGCATCGTGCTCACGGTCGCCGGCGTGGCCGCCGTAAACGCCGCCCCGGCAAACGCCCATGGGGCATCCTCGGCCCTTATCGGCAACGGGCTCGTGGGGCTGGCCGTGGTCTTCGAGGCCGCCTTTTTGCTGCTGCGCCGGGCCGTCGACGAACCGCTTTCCCCCCTGGCCGCCGCCATGTGGGTGTCGCTGCTGGGCTTTTTCCTGTTTCTCATCCCGGGGCTCTGGCAGGTGGGAGAGATTGCGGCCGGGTCCATGACGCCTTGGGCCGTGGCCGAACTGGCCTACTACGGCCTCGGCGTGACGGCGGCGGCATACATGCTGTGGTTTTACGGCGTGGTGCGGGTGGAGGCGGCCACGGCCGGCGTGGTCACGGGTGTCATGCCCGTGGCCGCCCTGGCTTTCGCCGCCTGGCTGTGCGGCGAAGGGATCGGCGTGCGCCAACTCGTCGGTTGCGCCGGGGTCCTTGCCGGCATCGCCATTTTGTCCGGCATAGGCCGGAAAAGGAGACCGGGGGGAAACCTTTCTTGCAGAAAGGTTCTCCCCCCGGGCCCCCTTCCCAAAGATTTTTAATAGGATAATTGGCCTATTACGGACAAATTCACCCTATTATAAAGTTTAGGAAGGGGAGAGCGCGAGAGGGGAGAACCCTTTGCAAAAGGGTTTCCCCTCTCGCATGTTCATTCTCCTCTATTCCTTATTCTTGGGAGGCGGCGGCACGTAGCCGTCGGGCAGCGGCGGAGCCGGCTCCACCACCGGGGGCGCGTACTGCACCTGGGGCTTGGACGTGACGGCGGGAGCCGGTTTTGCGGCGACTGGGGCAGGCTGCGCGGCTGTGGCGGACGCCGGTTTCGCCGCCGGGACGGCGGCCGGAGGCGCGGCGACATGGCCGGGGGTCGCGGGAGCCTTTTGCCCGGCCGGGGCGGCGTCGGCGGGGCGCTCCGCAGTCAGACGCGGCTCGGTCACGCCCAGGGAAAAGAGTTCCCCTTCCAGGGCCGCCCTGGTCCCCTCCTTGGTGGCGAAGACCTTGTAATATGTCTTCTTGTTGAGCTTTCCCTGGTCGATGCGCACGGCATAGCCCCGGCCCTGGAGCGTGGCCATAAGTTGGTTGGCCGTCTGGGCATGGGCGAACGCCCCCACCTGAAAGGTGAAAAGCGCGCCATGGAACGTGCCTTGGGCCGCCGGGACCGGTTTGACCGGGGGCGTGGCCGGGGCCGGCGTGGAGACGGGTCTGACCGGAGCCGGCTGAGCCGGAGTGAAAAGCTTGGGCGCGGCGGGTTCCTCAGCCGGGCCATGGGGCACGGCGGGAGCCGGCGCGTTTCCCGGGGGGGCGGGCGCCTCGGCAGGCGGCGGCGCAATCGGCCGCAGTGCGGGCGCGGCGCTCGGCGGCGGAGGTGGGGGCGGAGGCGGCGGTGTTCCCGGCCCACGGGACCACCCCGTATCGTTCGGTGACGGGGGTGCCGGATGCCCCAGGATTTCCTTTTCAAACGACTTGTCCGTGGCGCACCCGGACAGACAAAGGGCCAGTGCGGCCGCAGCCAACAACAAACGCCGCATGGGCGACTCCTTTCGTAATATTGCGGACCGGTTTTGTTAACGCGGTTCCATGCCGACCAGACGGCAAAGCGTTTCCCGGGCCGTGCGCAACGCATCCATGGCAGCGTCGAGGGCCTGCTGATCGCGGGCCTCGGCCGCGTATTCCACCGTAGCGGCGGCGCGGCTCAAGCCCTCGGCGCCAATGGTGGCGGCAGCGCTTTTGATGGTATGGGCATGCAGCCCGATTTGCTTGAAATCCCCGGCCTGCCAGGCAACATCGATCAGGGTGCGGCGCTCGGAAACCTCGCGCCAGATGTGTTCGAACACGCGGCCAAAGCCGGCCCGGTCGACGCCCATGTGACGCCTCGCCCGTTCGGGATCGAAGGCGGACAGGGCATCCTCGGGCAGCGACGCGCCGCAAGGATACATCGCTTTCATGCGTCTCCTCCCCCGCGCCCCCGGGAATGCCCCGTGTATGGCAGGCAGCCGGGCCTTTTTACTGCAAAAAAACCACTTCCGTGCCTACGTCGAGGAGCTTGGCCATTTCCTTGCCCTCGTCGTTACGCATGCGGATGCAGCCGCTGGTGACGGGGCGGCCGATGGAGCCGGGATTGTTGTTGCCGTGAATGCGAAATCCCATGCCGTGGGACAAAAAAACCTTGAAGGTCCCCATGGGGTTTTCCCTGACCCCGGGCGGCACCACCGTGGGCAGCGTCTTGCCCTTTTTGCGGGCCCGTTCCTTCATGGCCAGCGTCGGCCGCCACCAGGGCTCGAAGCTGATCCCGGTCACCACTCCCCAGCCCTGCGGCGCTTCCATGTCCCGGCCCGGCACGGCGACGGTATAGACCCGGTCCAGCCGCCGGGAACCGTCGGGCAGGTTTTCATACAGGTACAACCTTCGCTGGGATAGACGCACCTCGATGGAGTACCGGTTACTGCTGGCGGCAAAATCCGCCATGCGCGCATCGGACGCCAGGCCTGGCCGGCTTCCCGCCGGTTTCCCCAGGTTGCTGATGAAAAGGTCCAGCCCGCCGCCGTCGGCCACCGGCGCATAGGCCGGTCCGGATGCGCCCGGAGGCACCGCCGCCTCGGGCGTGGCCTCGGTCGCGGCAGGCATGTTTCCCGGCAACGACGCGACCTGCTTGAAAATTTTTCCTTCCTCGGCCGCGACAAATCGCGGCGAAGCCATCGCCAGTCCCAACACCAAGGCCAGGACGAAAGAGAACCTGCCCCGCATCGCTTCCCCTCCCCGAAGACGTCGGCATCCCCGGCCCCCGCCGGACACGCCCCCCGGACGTCTCGGAATGGACTGCCCCGCCGACCTCTCAGGCGGTGTGGTAGCGCACGACCGGCCGACGCCGAAACGTGTGCCGCAAAAATGCTACATCCGGCCACCCGAGCGCCACCACGGCATGCACGGCTTCCCGGGCCGGCAACCCCGCCGCCGCCCGGACCCGCTTGTCGTGGCGGATGGCCTCGACGGCATAGCCGATCAGGCAGGAGCCAAGGCCCATGGCATGCCCGGCAAGCAGCATGTTCTGGGCGGCCAGCAACGCATCCTCGGCCGGACAACTCGCCCCCGGCGCCGAACCGATGACGATGGCCGCCGTGGCCCCGTGAAAGAGCAGATCCGTCTGGTCCCGGTCCCACTTGGCCAACGCGGCGGCTACAGAAGAATAATGCTCCCGAAAGTAGTTTTCAAGCTCCGGCCGGCCAAACAGCGCATAACCTTTGCGCACGATCGGGTTCGCGGCAAGCCTGTTTATGCGCCGGAAAAAACCGGCCACGGCCTCGGCCAGGCGCAGTACAGCCGCCCGCGAAGTCAGCACCGTAAAGGTCCAGGCCTGGGAGTTGGTGCCCGACGGGGCGGTCACGGCCGCGCGCACGAGGTCCTCGAGCATGGGCCCGGGGACGGGATCGGGCTTGTAGCGGCGGCAGGAACGCCTGGATCGCAACAGATCCACCAGCTCGGCCGGGGAGAAATCCCCGGGCGCGATCACCTTGCCGGGAGCTTCGATGGTGGCGAAGGCCGCCGTCCAGTTTTCCCCGGCGGAAACGGTCACGGCCTCGGCCGGACACACGGCCGCGCAATGCCCGCAGCCGATGCAGCCGTCGGCAACGACAGAGGCTTTTTCTCCGTCGAAGCCCAGGACGCCGGACGGGCACAGCCGGGCGCAGACACCGCAGCCCAGGCAGGCCTCGGCATCGATGCGGGGAACGCTTTTTTCCATGAAAACCCCCGTCAGCCGCTTTTTCGCGCGGCGACACGCCGCATTATCTGGCCGGCCCTTTGGCCTCGGCCATTTCGACCCGGGCCAGACGCCTTGCCCCCACGAACCAGCGCTCATAGTCGGTTCCGGCCAGCCGGTCCACCCCGACGCCGCCCCGGCGGGGACTCGAGTGCAGCATGCGCCCGCCGCCGAGATAGATGCCCACGTGGCTTATGCTTCTGTCCGGGGCGAAAAAAAGCAGGTCCCCGGCCTCAAGCTCGGTTGGGGCGACGGGGGTGCCGCGCTCGGCCTGCAACCGGCTCTGGCGCGGCAGATCGCAGCCGAAACCGGCGAAAACGGCCTTGGTCAGCCCCGAACAGTCGATGCCGGCCGGGGTGTCGCCGCCAAGCCGGTACGGCGCGCCGAGATACGGCTGGGCCAGGTGCATGATGCGCTCGCCGCGTTCGGACAGCGGACCGAGGTCCACCGGCAGCCCGGCGGCAAGCCGTGGCGGCGCGGGCCCGCCGATGGCGTCTTTATCCTGCAGCGCCCGCATCAAGGTCTCGTGGTCGGCCTTGCCCGTATAAAGCAGCTTGTAATGCGCATTGCGCTTGACCGGGCTCGTATGCAGCATGCCGCAGTCGTCCTCGTAGCCATAGACGGCCCGCCCCTTGTCCGGACCGGCCCAGACGACCGGCGAGGCGGCCGCGACGACCGCCACGGTGAGGGCGCACGGCAAAAGCCACTTCACGGTAATCCCGCAAAAGGCTTTCCCGAAAATGCACCGGATACCGACTTCAATTTCCCGCTTTCTCATAAAAATCAGCGCCGGGGTTCGCGACGAGTCCCCTTCAGGCCGGACCGTCATTGGTCCCCCCGTACGTGATGCGGCGCACGTCGCCGATGCGGGTCGTCTTCACGCATTCCCGGCGAAAGGCGCACAGTTCCTGGCCGCAGCGGTCATACACGCCCCAGGCGAAACACGGGGCGAATCCCTCTTTTTCCTGGATGGCCCGCACGGCGTCGATGGTCGTAAGTCCCGTGACGTCGAGCCCGAGTTCCCGGGCCTTGGTCTTGATCTCGCGCACATCGAGGCCCATGGGCCCGCAAAAGGCTTCCCGGCCAAGCCCGGCCTCAGGGGTGTCGAAAAGGCGCATGGCGACGGTCGTGCCCCCGCCTTCGGCCGGACGCACGTCGATTTCGCCGTTATGCTCCGACACGGCCCGCCGGGCCAGGGTCAGACCGATGCCCGCGCCCCGGGCCTTGGTGGTGAAAAACGGGTCGAATACGAAGGGGAGCAGATCGCGGCGCACGCCCGGGCCGTCGTCGGTCACGGCCAACAGGACGCTGTCGTCGCGCCGCGCCAGGGTGATGGTCACGCGCACGGTGTCACGCCCGGAAAATTCCAGGGCGTTGAGCAGAATTTCATGCAGCGCCTGGCCGAGCATGCTGCCGTCGGCCACGATCTCGACGTCCTCCAGGGACAGGGCGCATTCGAGGCGCTTGTGCAGGGACTCGGCCGCCTGCTCGGCCCTTGCCGAGGCCTCCTCGACCAGCCCGCCCAGGGGCAGGGCCGTCAGGCGCGGATGGGGCAGCGAGGACAGCCGCACCACCGCCGCCACCAGCTCCTCGAGCCGTCTGGCCTCCTGAAAAATGATGTCCGGGGATTCCGTCGGCAGGTGCCGCTCCTTGTGCTCGCGCAAAAGCTTCAGGGCGAAGCCGCCGATGGCCGCGGCCGGATTGCGGATCTGGTGGGCCACCGACAGGGCCAGATTGTTGAGGCTCTCGATCATGTCGTATTGCAGGCGGTTTTTCTCCCGCAATATGGCCGTCTCACGCTCCCGGCTGCGGTAGAGCGCCGTGACGTCGTCGAGCAGAAAGGTCACGCCGGCCCGCTTGCCCCCGTTTTCCGCGCAGGAGGCGGTCATGGAAAAGCGGCGCGGCTGGCCGTCCGGGCACTGGTAATCCGTCAGGCAATGGCGAAAGGCCCGGCCCTTTTCCACGGCATCGCCGACATTGCGATTGAACTGTTCGTTGGCGGTTTCCGGGCGGATGAGCGTGCGCCAGCTTTTGCCTTCCAGGCTTTCCGCCGGTATGCCGAGCAGCACCCCCGCCGAGGGGCTGGCCACCATCACGTCCCCTTTCGGGTCGATGACGATAAGGCCCACGGGCAAGGATTTAATGACGTTTTGGACGAGTATCTGTCTGACGCTTGGCATGGCACGACCTGGCCCAAAGGCCTTTGGGATATCTCTCCATAGGCCGGGCGGGCCCGGATGACAAGCCCGCCCGGGGAGGAGGTCCCTTCCTGCCCGCCGGCGAATTCCGCCCGCGTCAGGGACGGTACGGCGGCGTCAGGGCTTTGGGGTCGCGGCCGCCTTGGGATTCTTGGCCACGGCCACGTATTCTTCAAGGATATCCAGCGGCACGGCTCCGCGCACCGCCGCGCCGTTGATCAGAAAGATGGGGGTGCCGGCAAAGCCGAAGCCCCGCGCTTCCTTCACGTCGGCCTTGATGCGCTCGGCAAGGTCCTTGCGGGTCAGGTCCTTGGCCAGCCGGTTCATGTCCACGCCGAGTTCCTTGGCCATAGCGGAGAGGGCCTCGTCGCCCTTCGTGGCCACGGCTTCCTGGTTGGCGAAGGCTTTGTCCATGAACGCCCAGGCTTTCTTGGGGTCCTGGAGGTTGATGGCCTCGAAGTAGAGCGCGGCCCGGGCGTCGTTTTTCCCGGTGGCGAAGTGCTTGAAGATGAGGCGCACATCCTCCGGGTGCTTTTTGAGCAAGGCCTTGACCGTGCCGTTGGCCTGGGCGCAGAAATGACACAGGAAATCGGAGTATTCGACGATGGTCACCGGGGCGTTCGCCGGTCCGAGGGCGGCGCGGCCGGGCTCCAGCGCGGGTTGCAGCGGTTTGGCCAGCTCGGCGGCGAAACGGGCACGCTCGAGATCGCGTTGCCGGGCCCTGGCCGTATTTTCGATCACTTCCAGCACGGCCGGCCCCTGGGCCTTGATGGCCTCCACGACGATCTCGGGGTGCTCCTTTAACACCTTGCGCACCCGGTCCACATCGTCATCGGCCCGTGCGGGCGCGGCCACGCAGGCAACCAGGGCGGCCGCAAGCAGCCAGTTCCATTTTCGCATGTGTCCTCCAATCAATAGGGCTTCAAAAGGCTATGGCAACTGTCGCCGTCAGATAGATCGTTTTGACGCGGCTGTCATCTCTTGCCCATCGACGCCGGGGGTGAGGCATGATAGGATTTCAACCATGGGATATTTGGTCATCATGGCGGTCATCATCATCGGCGTCGTCGCCTTTTGTCTGACCGGCGGCAAAGCGAACCCGGGGGGAACATGATTGCCCGAGACCTGCCGCCGGGGGCGGCGGGAAATTGCAAGCGTCTCTCCCGCCCGAAAGCCCGGGCCGGACAAAAACGGATCGTAGGCCGGGCCGCGCTGGCCACAGCGCTGGCCATACTTGCGGCCCTGCTCGTGATCGCCGCCTGTTCCCGGCCGCCGACCGATGACGCCGCGCGCAAGGCCCGCATCTACGAACTGTTCGCCCAATACAAAAAAGATTTCCCCACCGCGCCGGAAGTGTCGGCCGAGGAAGCCGTGTCGCTGTGGCGGCAGGGCAAGCTCCTGCCCATCGATGTGCGCGAGCCGGCCGAGCGGGCCGTATCCATCCTGCCCGGGGCCGTAACGCCCCAGGAGTACCTGGCCGATCCCGGCCGATTCGGCGACAAGCGGCCCGTGGCCTACTGCACCATAGGCTACCGCAGCGGCCAGTGGGCCGAGGCCAAGGCCAGGGAAGGACTGCCCGTGGCCAACATGGCCGCCGGCATCCTCGGCTGGCTGCACGCCGGCGGCATGCTGGTCGACGCCAGGGGCGAGCCGACCAAGACGGTCAACGTCTACGGCCGCACCTGGGATCTTGCGCCCAAGGGCTATATCGGCGTCTGGTGAGGCGGCCGGCCGTAGTAGCGCCGGTAGTGGCGCAGGCCCGTGGGATCGCCCAGTCCCAGGCGGCGGCCCAGGAGATAGCCGGCAAAAAGCGTGAGCACCCGGACCACGTTGGGGCCAAAGCCCCGACCGGCCCACCGCCTGGCCGAAACGGTCAGCCCGCCGCCGAGGTAGGCCGTCTCGCCGGCCTCGCGCAGCTTTAGCGCCAGTTCCACGTCCTCCATGAGCGCCATGTCTGGAAAGCCGCCCGCCCCGCCCAGGGCCGCGCGCCGGAAAAACTGCCCCTGATCGCCAAAGCTTATGCCCGTGACCCGGGCGCGCAGGGCGTTGAGGGCGGCAATGGCCCAAAGCCCGAAGCCGCCGCCGGAAAAATCCATGCCCACCGCCCCGCCGGAAAGGCGTAGGTCCCGGTTGAGGGCGAAAAGCACCCGCCCTGGCACATCCGGCCGACACACCGCGTCGGCGTGGACCACCAGCACGGCCTCGCCGGCACAGGCGGCCAGGGCGGCGGCGATCTGTCCCCCCCGACCGCCCGTTGCCGCGACCACCCGCACCCCATGGGCGGCGGCCACGGAGGCGGTGGCGTCGCTCGAACCGCCGTCGGCCACCACCACCCCGGCGAGGGTTCCCTCGGCAAGCCCCGGAGCCAGGGACGTGAGGCACGCCCCGAGCCGGTCGGCCTCGTTTCGGGCCGGAATCACCACCCAAAGCCGCGTAACCGGCGCGAAAGACCGGCCGGGGACCAGAAGCAGCGAACGCCCCCAGCCAAGGACCGTCAACGCGACAAACGGCAGCCAGACGGCCGCCATGGCCCAGGCCTCGCCGCCAAGTCCGCCGGCCCGCAGCCAGGAAGGCGCGGTCACCAGGCCCTGACCGGCCAAAAGCCACCAGTAGGCCCAGCCCGGCCGGGTCGGGAGCAAGGGCACCAGCGGCAGGAAGTACCAGGGATAGAGCGTGGGCAGGCAGGCGAGCCCGACGGTCAACCCGGCGATGGGGCCGCGCCGATCGTCCTGGACTGTCAGCCACAGTCCGGCCAGAAAAGCCGCGCCAACGGCCAGGGAAGCCCACGGCGCAAGGCCCCCGAAAAGCGGGCGCAGCCCGGCCGCAACCGGCCCCCCATGAGCGACATAGCCGGCAAAGGCGGCCAGAGAAGTGAAAAAATGCCCCTCGGCCGGGCCATACAGCCCGAACAGCGCCAGGGGCAGACAGGCCGTCCAGGCCTTGCCGGCGTTGGTCCGGTGCAAAAAGAAAGGCAGCAGGAGCACGGCCGGATATTTCACCATGGCCGCCGCACCGAGCAGGAAAAAGCCCGTCCGGTCCCGCCTGGACGCGAATGCGCCCACGGCCAGGGCCACGCCCAGGGCCGCGACCGCGTCGCAGTGCCCCTCCCCGGCCGCCATGGCCAGCGAGAGCGGATTGGCCAGGCACAAAAGCAAAAGCGCTGCCGGACGTCCCGTGCGCCACACCCAGACGGCCACGGCCAGGCACAACGCAAAGTCCGCCAGGGCGGCCGCCGCCTGAAACGCGCCCGGAGTCGGGGAAATCGCGGCCACCAGTCGGCAAAAGAGCTCGGCCAGAGGCGGATAGGCGGCAGAGAGTTCCGGGTGGTTGACTCGGTCAATCACCGGGCGCAGGGCTTCGGGCAAAAGCCGTAGCGTTCCCGAATCTCCCGGGGCCAGCAGATACGGATTGCCACCGGCGGCTTGCAACGCGCCTTCGACGATGTAGCGGTTGACGTCGGAGTCGGCCGGCCAGGCCCACACAAAGACCAGACGTAGCGCAACGCCCAGGGCAAGGAGCGCCATGACCGCCCTGCCCCGCCCGGGCCCCGGAAAGCGGACAACGGCCCAGGCCAACCCGCCAAAGGACGCCAGCCACCAGAAGACAAACCAGCCTCGCCCGGCTTCCAGCCGCCCGGCCAGCGCCAGCCCGGCCAGGGCGCAGAGCAAGAGCAAAAAGGGTGTCGCCGCCCTGAAACTCCACGGCCGGGGAAACCCGTTCCCTGACCCGCCCGGGGGGAAATCTGGTCTGGCGGAAAGCATGGCTATCCGCCGTTGAGCGACCAGTCGTACGGGTCATAGACCAGTTCGTGGCGGGTCGCGGCGTCCATTTCCCTGGCCAGGGGGGCATCGGCGAAGCGATGGATGAAGGCCCACACCCCGGGCTCGCCGCCGAAATCCTCGCCGTACCAGTCGAAGATGCGGCTCACATGCAGCGCGCCGTCCTTGAAAAAGGTGTTTTTCGGGTTGTTCACGAAGGCCCGGGTCGCGGCGTCGAGCTGGGCGTTTACTATGTCGCCGCGATACGGCGCGCCGGCCAGGGGTGGACAGCTCTTGGAGGCGCAGTTGACGGCGAAATGCACACGCGGGTCATGAAAACGCGGCCGCAGGATGCCGTGCTCGATGTCGTCGAGGCTCACCACCCCGTCCCGCAGACGCACGAAGGACCGTTTCCACGGCGAACGGAAAAGACTCCCCGCCTCCTTGATGGAACGAATGCCCGGATAATGCTCCAGGATCAGCTTCAGGGTCCAGGCGTTACACACATTGATATAATAGGCGAATTGCGCCTGGGGCGAGAGCGCGGCCGGATCGACCCGGGCCATGGCATCCAACGCCGCGTCGAGTTGCGCTTCCTCTTTTTTCAGCCCGGCATAGTCCACGCGCCCGTCCGCCACATGGCGCGCCAAAAGCCGGCCATACCCCGCATCGTCGCGGGCGGCCGCCGGCACGGACACGGCGGACGCCAGAAGCAACACCAGCGCCGCCAGCAGAACAATGTGCTTATTCATAAAAGAAGCTCAATAATTCCGACATGTCTTTTGCGGAAAGCCTGCCATAAGCACGTTCATATTGTCATCAGGCGAGAGGGATTCTTTTTTTGCGGAACCCCATTGAACTTGGCAAAAAAAAGTTCCATAGTGGGAGAACCGTGCTGTGTCCGCTATTCGTTGTCCGGTTTCCCACCCAACAGGTTAAACGTTACGCTTTGCGAGCAAACAACACGCGACACACTATGCCAGACTGCCCACGTCCGCCCAAACACCTGCTTGCCGGCCGCCCCCCGCCAACGGCCCCCTTGCCCGGCACTCGCCTGACCGGGATGGAAACCGGTCCCCCACCGGACGCGTCCCCGGACAAGAACGCCGCCAGGCCCGGACCGTCCTGGCCCCCGGGCGGCCCCTGGCGCGTGCTCGTGGTCGACGATTCCACCATCAACCGGCATCTCGTGCGGCTGTACCTGGAGGAGGCGCCCGTTGTTCTGGAAGAAGCCCAGAACGGCCGGGAAGCGCTGGAACGGTTCGTCGCCGGGGCCTACGACTGCGTCATCATGGATACGATCATGCCGGTCATGGACGGCCTAGAGGCCACTCGCCGCATCCGGGCCCACGAAGCCGGACGCGGCCTGGCCCCGACGCCCATCGTGAGGCTTTCGGGCAGGGCACTCGAAGCGGACGAAGCCGCCTGTCTGGAAGCCGGCTGTACCCTTTTTCTGCGCAAACCCGTGCGCAAGGCGACGCTGCTCGCCGCCCTGGCCGGACTTTTTGCCCAAGGAGCATCTTCGTGATGCCCCTCGAAAAGAGGCTGGGGGGAAACCTTTCTTGCAGAAAGGTTCTCCCCCCAGACCCCCTTTCCAAAGACTCTTCAACAGAGCCGAATCACCACAGAGCTACAAGGAATATCTAGATAATTTAAACAAGCGTGGTCCGTCTAATCCAGTTCCTGGCAAAGCGCCTGGCCCAGCCCCCCAGAGCGCAAGGGCCGCCAGGGCACGCCCGGCGTGGCCACGGTCCGTTCGAGCAGCTTGCCGTTTACGCCGTACCACGCCGAAGCATTGCGCTTGATCCGCCGGCCGGCGCAGTCCAGCAGGATGCGCTCCACACTGTAGGCAATGGGTTGCCCGTCGCCGTGCTCGGCGGCCAGCTCCCGGCCTTCGTCCTCGGAAAAAACCCGCTTCACACGGACCCAGACGGTGTTTCTGGACACCCGCACGGAGTGGCGGTCATAGTAAAGTTCCACGGACTGGTCGTCGTGCGCGCCCAAAAAGACCCAATCCGTAGCCAAAGCCGGGCTGGCCACAGCCACGGCAAGGGCCATGAAAAAGTAGGTCCGCATCACGCCGCCTCCCGATAATTTCGTGCCATTTCCCATGGTTTCCGTGTACCATCGGCGCGGCGCGGGCACAAGATACCGATCGGATAGCTTCCCAACGGGGTCGCCCCAATCCCTTTGACGTGCCAGGGAAACGGTCTTATTGGGATGTCGGGGAGTCGGACAGGTCGTCGTCGCGGGCCTTTTGGCCCGGGGAGGAAAGTCCGGGCTCCATAGGGCGGGACGCTGGGTAACCCCCAGCGGGAGCGATCCCGGGAGAGCGCCACAGAAAGCAAACCGCCGGCGCGTGCGCCGGTAAGGGTGAAACGGTGGGGTAAGAGCCCACCAGTTGTCGCGGTGACGCGGCAAGCTCGGCAAGCCCCGTTCGGAGCAAGACCAAATAGGAGGGCGTCAAGGCTGGCCCGGCCGTGCCCTCGGGTAGGTTGCTTGAGGCCGCGGGTAATCGCGGTCCTAGAGGAATGACGACCGCCCCGGAATCTCCGGGGAACAAAACCCGGCTTATCGGCCGACTCCCCTTTTTTTCCACTTTAGCCTGAAGGATGTTCCGTGTCCGTTTGGACCGTTCTGCTCGCCGCCGGCTCGGGGACCCGACTCGCCGAAGCCTCGGGCGGCATCAAAAAACAGTTTCTGCGCCTTGGCGGCAGGCCGCTGTACTGGCGGTCGCTAACCGCCTTTGCCCGCTGCCCGGATGTGGTCGGCGTGGTGGTGGTGTTTCCGCCGGCCGATCTGGACGCGGCCCGGGAAGAGTTGGCCGGGTTGCTGGTCGCCCACGATCCGGGTGTGGCGGTCGTCACCACGGCCGGAGGCGTCCGCCGCCAGGATTCGGTCCAAAACGGGCTTGGCGCACTGCCGCCGAAATGCCGCCATGTGCTCGTCCACGACGCGGCGCGGCCTTTTGTCGACCCGGGGCTCATCGGCCGGGTCATCACCGCCCTTCGCGAGGGACACGAGGCCGTCATTCCGGTGCTGCCCGTCACGGACACCATCAAGGACGTGCGCGAAGAGGCGGTGCAGGCCACCTTTGACCGCAGCCGGCTGGCCGCCGTGCAGACCCCCCAGGGTTTTGACGCGGCCCTCCTGCGCCAGGCCTTCGAACACGCCGGCGAGGATTTCACCGTCACCGACGACGCAAGCCTCGTCGAGCACCTCGGCCGCCCTGTGCACACCGTGCCCGGCCACCCGGACAACCGGAAAATCACCAATCCCGAGGACTTGCTCTTGCTCGAAGACGCCACTCCGTCGCCCGTGCCCGTGGTCGGCTACGGCTACGACGTGCACCGCTACGCCGATCCCGTCCACCCCGGCAAACAGCCGGCCCGGCCCATGAAGCTCGGCGGCTACCCCATCCTCGGCGCGCCCGAGGTGCTGGCCCATTCCGACGGCGACGTGCTGTTGCACGCCCTGACCGACGCCATCCTCGGCTGTGTGGCCGGCGGCGACATCGGGCAGCTTTTCCCGGATAGCAATCCCGATTTCGACAACATGGCCTCGGGGGTCTTCGTCAGCGAGGCGCTGCTTCTGGCGCGCGACCAGGGACTTGCCATCACCCACGTGGACCTGACCGTCATCGCCCAGATTCCGCGCATCGGGCCCCATGCCCAGGCCATTCGGCTGAACGTGGCGGCGCTTTTGGGGCTCGACAAGTCCCACGTCAACGTCAAGGCCACGACCGAGGAAGGAATGGGATTTACCGGCGAGAAAAAAGGCATCAAGGCCATCGCCCTGGTCACAGGCTGGAAGCTCGCATCGAAATAAGCATTGGGGGAAACCTTTCTGAAGAAAGGTTTCCCCCAAACCCCTTTCCAAAGACTTTTAACGATAACAGCTTGTCACCGTTAAAAGTTTTTGGGAGAGGAGAGCGCGAGAGGGGAACCCTTTTTTCAAAAAGGGTTCCCCTCTCGCACTTCTTTCCTCTCTTCGCCTCCTACCGGGCTTCCACGCGGAGGAGCCGCGGGCCGCGGTAGGTCCCGTCCGGGCCGAAATCGAGGGAAAGCAGGGCCTGGCCGAGCACGGCACAGGCGTGGCAGCCGTTTAAGAGCGGATAGCTGAAGACGAAACCCTGGCCGCCGCCGGGCGGGGTATTCACGGCGCTTGGGCCCTCGCCGGTCGGCCAGAACATGAGTTCGGGATGGGCCTTTTGCAAGGCGGCGTAAATCGGGTCGGCGGCAAGCGGCAGGTCGGCGGGCTCGATTTCGCTCGAAACGAGGGTCGGCGAACCGTTGACCAGATAGGTCACGGCGTTGGTGTTGGCCCGCAGCGAAAAAACCATCACCGCCACGTCCACCCGCCCCATTTCCTGGAAAGCCTCCATGTAGCCTTCGCCCTCGAGCAGCTTGTTTATGGCCAGGGCCTGGGGCGTCGCGTCGGTTTGGCGCATGATGCGCGACAGGCAGCCGGTGGCGTCCTGCCCCTTTTGCAGACAGTCGGTCCAGGCGGCCTCGGGCAACGCCCACACGCCCTTCCGGTCGATGGTTTCCGCGCCATCGGCCAGGGCAAGGCTCCGGGGAAAAAGCGCCCAGACAACCAAACAAACGATAACGCGCCCATACCTGGGTCCCATGGGGCCTCCTTTTCCGACTTCCTGCCGACATAGGGGGAATCGGGAGACTCCGCAAGCCAGGCATATCCAAAAGCACGATCCACCGTCTGAGGGACTCGATCCGATTCCGAAGCCGCCGTGGCCTCCGGAAAACTCCCGGGACAGTCAAATGCCGTTGACAATGTCGATGCCGGTCCCGTTGATGTACGCCGGGCTCTCGGTGGCCAGCCAGACCATGGTCTGGGCGATTTCCTCGGGATAGGCAAAACGCCCGGCGATGCTCTGTCCCTGGATCGCCGCCTTCCGGGCTTCGGGAATGCGCTCCAGCATGTCGGTGGCAACCGGACCGGGACAAACGGCGTTGACGATCACCCCCTGCGGACCCAAAAGCTTGGCAAAGCTCTTGGTGGCATTGAGCAACCCGGCCTTGGTGACGCCGTACCAGATATCCGGGTGCCCGGTATGGGCGGCCACAGACGCCGTATTGACAATGCGCCCGCCCCGCTTCCCGGCCATGCGCTTGCCGTATTCGCGCATAAGGGCAATGGGCGTTTCCAGGTTCAGGCGCAACATGCGTCTTTTCTGCTCTTCGGGATAGGCATCGAACGGCAACGAAAGCATCATGCCGGCATTGTTGACGAGAATGTCCACCGGGCCGATATGCGCGACCATATCCGGAATGGCCTCCACATCCGTCAGGTCGAAGGGAAAGAGGGAAAACCGGCGGGCCAAGGCCGGATTAAGCGTGTCAAAGGACCGCGATACGGCCACCACCTCGATGTCCCTCTCCAGAAGCCGTTTTGCCACCTCCAGACCAATGCCCCGACTGGCACCGGTAACAAGTGCGCGTTGACGCATCGGACCCTCCTCTCAAAAGTGCATGACCAATTGGGTTAGGACGCCCCCGTCCAGATCAGCTTGCAGCCCATAACCAGCAGCAACCCCGACATCACCCGATGAAAGGTTGCCGTCCCGAGACGCGCCGACAGGCGCATGCCGCACAGACTGCACACCAGCATGACGGGCAGATCGATTCCAGCCAGGGCCACGGCCCGCAGGGAAAACATGCCGGCCAAAAGCTGCGCCCCCACGATACAAAGTGTACTCCAGACGAAGAAAAAACCCAGCGCCCCTTTGGTTTCGGACTGGTTACCGCCACGAAGCAACATGTAGGCGGCCGGCGGCGGGCCATTAATGCCGAAGGCCGTGCCGAAACACGTGGACAACAGCCCGGCCAGAACGCCCCAGCCGGCGGCGAGGCTGCCATGCCGCACCCTGCTGGAGCACAGTCCCCAGGCGGCGCAGCACAGCAACAATACGCCGAGTCCCAGTTTCAACCCGGCTTCCGAAACGAATCGCAGCAACGCCAAGCCCATTGCCGCCCCGGGCACGGCTCCGGTGAGCATAAGCCACACCGGCTTCCTGGCGATGGAGCGGCGGTAATTCCAGGCCATCTGGATATTGAGGGACAGCACCAGCAGACTGCACGCCGGCAGCGCCAGCGCCATATCGTTGCCGAGCGCGACGAGCGGCATGGCGACCAGAGCCGCCCCAAACCCCATATAGCCGTTGACGAAGCCGCCCAGCCCCCAGCCTGCGATGGCCAGATACGCACCCGCGGACATGCCGTTTCCCCGCTTTCTTGTCTGTTGCCGGAAAGGGCCTACGCGACCGACTCACCCAATACACGCAAGGCATTTTCATAGAGGACCTTGCGCCGGACCTCGTCGGAAAGCGGCATCGCGGCATAGGCCGCCAGGGCATCCGCCTGCTCGATGAAGGGATGGGCGCTGGCGAAGACCACCTTGTCCGGAATCATGGTGTTCATGGCCTGGACATAGACGTCGGACATGGGCGCCCGTTCATACTCGGAACAATCCATGTAGACGTTGGCGTTGCGCAGGCACGTGTAGATGGCCTCGGTGACGAAGGGATAGGCGCCATGGCTCATCACAATGGTCAAATCCGGAAAATCCCGGGCCACCACATCGACAAAGCGGGGGTCCGTGTAGTCGATCAGCGCCCCGTGCACCTGCGGCGGGGGCGCGGTGGTCACGGCAACGGGGATATTGAGATCGCAGCAGGCGGCGTAGAGGGGATAGTAGCGGGCGGCATCCGGCCGCAGATGCGCCAGATACGGATCGATGGACGCCCCGCGCATGCCGTATTCGGTAACGGCCTGACGCAATTCGCGCACGGACTTCATGCCCTTGTGCGGGTCCACACCCCAGAAACCGATGAAGCGTTTGGGATAGGCCCGGATGAACGCAAGCACCTCGGGATTATTCGCCGGGGACCCGTACGTCGTCTCGCTGTCGCGGCCGGTAATGACGCAACGCGTCACGCCGCGGGCGTCGAGACCGGCAACGATTTCGGGCAGTGGCTGGGGCTTGCGCTTGTCAAAGCCGATGACGGCACAAGCGGCCTTGAACATATTGCTGTTGGCAATACCGTTGATAATTTCCGGTGTATTCGGCCGGAATCTGAAATCGATGATAGCCATGGACAGACTCCTTTGGTTGGCAGGAGCGCCACATAGCAAAAGACATGCCTGCACGGCGCTCGTCTTCCATTCCCGAAGCAGCCATCGCCCCGCTTGATTCCAGGCCCTTCCATTTTAGAGCAGCCCCGTCCCCTGGCGCAGAGAGGGTTCTTTCGCCCGATCAGCCGGTCACGTCTATTTCAAAGTTTTTTTGATTCCTGGCGGCGTGCCCCCTGGATGCAGGCTTGGATCGGGTGCAGACCTGACACGCTGACGCAAAATTGCAACGCATTCGTTACTTTTATAACTTACTTATATATTTAGTTTTTTAAAAAAAATGTCTCATTTATGCGCCATACCCGACCCCTCGGATTCCGCTCTGTGGCTCACTCCATGACGTAAAATCCATCCGCTTGCGCCTGTTTGCACAAGATACGGGCCTTCACCGATCTTTGGCATGGTCTCTGCAATTTCCGGCTTACGGAGATTGAACACAAACAGATCGAAAGGGATAAGACTACTCAATCCCTTATTTGTATTACATCACGTCACAAAACCTTTTGAGCAAGGCAGACGCGACGGTACAAAAAAGATCATTGTGTTCATTATATCCGGAATTCTAAAGCCAGAGCATCCGCTCAAGGAGACAGGCTATGCTGAATATTGAGTGTTGTGGAACAATGTCCCCGCAGGAGCAACGCCTTCAAAATAAAATTGAAGGCAAAAAAGATCCGTACCGGGCGACACATCGTCGGGCGTTTGCCATTTTGGATTCCTTCGAAGGAATGCGGCCGCGCATCGATATCGAACGCGCCAAGTACTTTACCGAGTCCATGCGGGCCACCGAAGGGCAGCCGCTGGTGTTGCGCTGGGCCAAGGCGCTCAAGCATATCGCCGACAACATCACGGTCTACATCGACGACAACCAGCTGCTGGCCGGCCGGGCCGGCTGCCAGGGCCGTTACGGTATTTTGTACCCCGAACTCGATGGCGACTTTCTCGATGTCTCCATCAAGGATCTGCCCAACCGCCGCGAATCGCCCTTCTCCATCACGCCCGAGGACGCCAAGGTTGTCATTGAGGATATTGCCCCATATTGGAAGGGCAAAACCTACCATGAGGATCTCAACACCGCCCTGCCGGCCGATGTGCACAAGTTGACGTATGATGATCCCGAAGGCCTGCGCTCGCGGTACATCGTCAACGAGACCTCCTCCTTCCGCTCCTCCATCCAGTGGGTGCACGACTATGAGAAGGTTCTCAAACGCGGTTTTGGCGGACTGCGAAAGGAAGCCCAGGAAAAGCTGGCCGCACTTGATCCGTTAAGCCCGGTGGACAACTGCGAGAAGCGCCCGTTCCTGGAAGCCGTGGTGATCGTCAGCGATGCCATCGTCACCTGGGCCAAGCGGCATGCGGCGTTGGCGCGGGAAAAGGCCGCGGCGGAAAAAGATCCTCTCCGCAAGAAAGAACTCCAGACCATGGCCGACATTTGCGAGCGCGTTCCCGAGCAGCCGGCCCGCAATTTCCATGAGGCCGTACAGTCCCAGTGGTTTACCCAGATGTTCTCCCGTCTGGAGCAAAAAACCGGAACCATCGTTTCCAACGGCCGCATGGACCAGTATTTCTATCCTTACTATGCCAAGGACCTGGCCGAAGGACGCCTTACCGAGGATCAGGCCCTCGAATTCATCGAGTGCATGTGGGTGGGCATGGCCCAGTTCATCGACCTCTACATCTCGCCCAACGGCGGGGCCTTCAACGAAGGCTATGCCCACTGGGAAGCCGTGACCGTCGGCGGCCAGACCCCGGACGGCCGCGACGCCACCAACGATCTGAGCTACCTGCTCTTGCGCTCCAAGCGGGAGTTCCCGCTGCACTACCCGGATCTGGCCGCCCGCATCCACTCCCGCTCGCCGGAACGGTTCCTGTGGGAAGTGTCCGAGACCATCAAGGATGGCTCCGGTTTCCCCAAGCTCATAAACGACGAGGAAGTGGTGCCCCTGTACGTCTCCAAGGGGGCGACCTTCGCCGAAGCCTATGACTACGCCGTCTCGGGCTGCTCGGAAGCCCGCATGCCCAACCGCGACACCTATACCAGCGGCGGCGCCTACATCAACTTCGCGGCCGCCCTGGAAATGGCTTTGTACAACGGGCGCATGCACAAGTACGGCGACAAGCAGCTCGGCAAGGAAACCGGCGACGCCCACGCGTTCAAATGCTGGGAGGATCTGTGGGAGGCCTACAAGGCCCAGCACATCCTTTTCCTGAAGACGGCCTTCATCCAGCAGTATCTCATCAACAACCTGCGCGCCCGCCACTTCGCCCAGCCCATGGGTTCCGCCATGCACGACCTGTGCATGAAATACTGCCTCGATCTGCATACGCCGCAGATTCCCGAAGGCATCAACATGGGCTACTTCGAATACATCGGCTTCGGCACCGTCATCGATTCGTTGGCCGCCATCAAGAAGGTGGTATTCGAAGACAAGACCCTGACGATGGATCAGGTGTTGGAAGCCCTGGATTGCAACTTCGAGGGCAAGGAAGACATCCGTCAGATTCTCAAAAACGCCCCCTGCTACGGCAACAATGACGCCTACGCCGACGTCATCGGCCGCGAGATCGATTTGCTGTCCGTGGAGTATGGCAACAAGTACTCCAAGGAACTGGGCATGCACAACGACGTGCGCTACGTGCCCTTCACCTCCCATGTGCCCTTCGGCAAAGTGGTCGGCGCCACGCCGAACGGCCGCAAGGCGTGGAGCCCGCTGTCCGACGGCTCGTCGGCCTCCCACGGCGCCGATGTCAACGGTCCGACCGCCATTCTGCTTTCGAACTTCAGCACCAAGAACTACGGCTACCGCGACCGGGCGGCCCGCCTGCTGAACATCAAGTTCACGCCGAAATGCCTGGAGGGCGACAGCGGCACCCGGAAGATGGTTTCGTTTATCCGGACCGTGTGCGACCTCAAGCTCTGGCACGTGCAGTTCAACGTCATCAACAAGGACACCCTTATCGCCGCCCAGAAGGACCCTGAAAAATACCGCAACCTCATCGTCCGGATCGCCGGGTACAGCGCCTACTTCGTGGACCTGTCCCCGGATCTGCAAAACGATCTCATTGCCCGGACGGAGCATGATTCCATGTAACAAGGCGCGTTTTCTCCGGGTACTGCGCCGCCGATTCGGCCGTACCCGGAGACGCTTCTTCTGGTTTCAGGCCGTCTGACGCTCCCTTTGGCGGGGTTCAGGCGGGATGTACGGACACTGTACAGAGAACCAAGGGATCACTCATGGCCAACGATCAAAAAAAAATGCTGTCCCGCGTTGTTGTCGCCAGTCTCGTCGGCGCGACAATCGAATGGTATGATTTCTTTCTCTATGGTGTAGTCGCCGGTATTGTTCTCAATAAACAGTTCTTCCCTTCTTCCGACCCCACAGTGGGCACGCTCCTGGCCTATGCCACCTTTGCGGTGGGATTTATCACCCGTCCCATCGGCGGCATCATTTTCGGTCACTTCGGCGACAAGATCGGCCGCAAAAGCATGCTCATCATGACACTGAGCATCATGGGCGTCTCGACGGTGCTGATCGGCGCCGTGCCGACCTACCAGCAAATCGGCATCTGGGCGCCTATCACCCTGCTGTTGCTGCGCATCTTCCAGGGCATCGGCCTTGGCGGCGAATGGGGCGGCGCCGTGCTGATGACATTCGAATTCGCCAAGCCGTCAAAACGCGGTTTCTATGCCAGCCTGCCCCAGATCGGCCTGTCTTTGGGGCTGTGCCTCTCCGCCGGCGTTGTCAGCCTGCTCTCCTACACCCTGACGGACGCCCAGTTCCTGGCCTGGGGCTGGCGTATCGCCTTTTTCCTCAGCGTCATACTGCTGTTCGTCGGCACCTGGATCCGGTTGCACGTCATGGAAACGCCGGACTTCCAGAAAGCCAAGAAGAGCAGCCCGGCGCCGCGCATCCCCCTTGTCGAGATGTGGAAGAAGCACAAGGGCAATGTCATTGCCGGCATGGGCGCCCGTTACATCGACGGCGTGGCCTTCAATATCTTCGGTGTGTTCTCCATCAGCTATCTGGCCACCACGCTGCACGTGAACCGGACCGAATCCCTGTTGGGCGTCATGCTGGCCGCCCTGGTCATGGTCGCCACCATCCCCTTCTTCGGCCATCTCTCCGACAAGATCGGCCGCAGCAAAGTCTACATCATCGGCAGTCTGGTCACCGGGTTTGCCGCCCTGCCCTCGTTCTGGATGATGGCGCACAGCGGCGGCGACGTCACGCTCATCTGGCTTGGCCTCATCATCCCCCTGGGCATCCTGTATGCCGCGGTTTACGGACCGGAAGCGGCGCTTTTTGCCGAATTGTTCGACACCAACGTCCGCTATACCGGCATCTCCTTCGTGTATCAGGTGTCCGGCATCTTCGCGAGCGGCATCACGCCGATCATCGCCACGGCCCTTTTGAAATACGACCCCAGTGCGACACTCATCTGCCTGTATGTTGCCTTCGCCGGAGTGGTCAGCGCTGTTTCCGCCTGGTGGATCGGCAAATACGTTCCGCAAAGCCAGGGCGACTTCCTGGAAGTGACCAAGGAAGAACTTGTCGGGGAAGCCCTCGAAGCGAAGGCGACCAACTAGGCCGGCCTGCTTGCCTGCCTTCCGGCGGAAGTTCTTCCGCCGGAAGGCAGGGGCATCCCCCCCCCGCCGACGCCCCTCACCGCACAGTCACCAGCCCCCGACCGGGGGTGATCGGACACCTTATGAACACAACGGACGACAAAAACCGCACGTGCACTGTCTTTAATATCCAAAAATATTCCGTCCACGACGGCCCGGGCATCCGCACGGTGGTCTTCCTCAAGGGATGCCCGCTGCGTTGTCTTTGGTGCAGCAACCCGGAATCCCAGGAAGCTTTCCGCCAGATCGCCTTCAACGAGGGCCGCTGCCTCGGCGAAGCCTGCACGCGCTGCATCGAAGCCTGCCCGCACGGCTCCATCACACGGCCCGCAAGGCAAACGCTCGCCATCGATCGCGCCCACTGCCGCGACTGCGACCAGCCCTGCACCAAGGCCTGCCCCCCCAAGGCGCTCATTTCCTATGGCGAGGTCCGCACGGTCGATGACATTTTGCGGGTGGTGGAGCAGGATGGCCAGTTCTATGCCCGATCGGAAGGGGGCATGACCATTTCCGGCGGCGAACCGCTCTTTCAGGCGAATGGCGCCTTGGCCCTGCTGCGCGAGGCCAAACGCCGGCACATCAACACCGCGGCGGAAACCTGCGGTCTCGCGCCGTGGGAAATCCTGGACGCCGCCTGCGGGATCCTTGACACGTTGCTGTTTGACATCAAGCATCCGGACCCGGCGCAGCACAAGGAAGGCACCGGGATTTCCAACAGCCAGATCCTCGGGAATTTCCACAACGTCATGCAATACCACCCGGACCTGCCCGTTCTCGTCCGCACGCCGGTCATCCCGGGGTTCAACGATTCGGAAGAGGCCATAAACGGCATCCTCGACATCCTCGAGCCCTACCCCCGGGTCGAGTACCAGTTGCTGGCCTATCATCGCCTGGGGACACAGAAGTATCAATTCCTGCATCGTGACGCGCCCATGGGGGAAGTCACCCTGCCAAGCGAACGCTTCACCGGCCTCCAGAAACTGGTCACCTCGCGTCGCGGCTGATCCGGCCCACAAACCGGCACCCGCCACGGCCCGTCCACTTTTGGGGGGGCTGACTTGCCCCCCCCGGTGGTGTATCCGAGAATTGAAGGAGCAACCGGTCGCGGATATTGACTCTTCGCGTGATTGCAACCAAGCGAAACAGCCTGTTTCTCCTGCTTTCCTCATGAGGCCTGCGAGGACAAAATGGAAGTTATCCTCCAATACTTCAAAGAAATACTGAATATTTTCAACGACGGGATATACATTACGGATCGTGAGGGAACCACGCTGCTGGTCAACACAATGTACGAACAGTTGACCGGGTTGAGTCAGGAAGTCCTCAAAGGGCGTAACGTCAACACGCTGGTCGATGAAGGAATTTTCGATCGCATCCTGAACCCCGAAATTGTCTCTTCGAAACGCCCCTCCGTTTCCGTACAGACCATCCACGGCGACAAACGGGTCATCCTCCATGGCTGCCCTGTCCTCGACGCGACCGGCGAAGTCCGCCTGGTCGTCACGTTTGCGCGTGACATCACCATGATTTCGCATTTTCGGGAACAAATCGCCAAACAAAAGCTCCTGATCGAGGAGTTCAGCCAGCGCCTGGAAGGCATCATCAAGGCCAATGCCACAGCGCCGCCGGCCATTTTTCAAAGCGATGTCATGGCCGCCCTCATGTCCAGGCTGGGTCGCGTGGCAGGGACCGATGCGACCATCCTGCTCCTTGGCGAAACGGGCGTGGGCAAAGACGTGCTGGCCCGGCTGGCCCACGAGCACAGCGGACGCAGCAAAGGCATTTTCCTGAAAATCGACTGCGGCAGCATTGCCCCCAATCTCATCGAATCGGAGTTGTTCGGCTATGCCCCCGGCGCGTTTTCCGGCGCCAGCGCCAAGGGCAAGGCAGGGTACTTCGAGATGGCGGACAAGGGCACCATTTTCCTCGATGAAATCGGCGACCTGCCGCTGGCCATGCAGACCAGGCTGTTGCGCGTCCTCCAGGATGGCGAAGTCACCCGGGTGGGGACGACCCAACCGCGCGCCGTGGACGTCCGCATCATCGCCGCCACCAATCGCGATCTGGCTGAAGACGTGGAAAGCGGCAAATTCCGCAGCGATCTGTTCTACCGTTTGAAGGTGGCGGTCTTTCGCATCCCGCCTTTGCGTGAACGCCGCGAGGACATCGCCCCCCTGGCCCAGTATTTTCTGGCCCGCTACACCGGCAAGTACCGGCGCTCCATGGAAATCGCGGAATCCGCGTTGGTGGCCCTGGAAAGCTATCGCTGGCCGGGCAACGTCCGCGAAATGCAAAATTTCATCCAGAGCCTCGTCGTGACCAGTGAGCGCCCCACCATCAGCTGCGTCGACCTGCCGCCCCAGATGTGGGAAGCCTGTCCGTCCGAACTCCAGTATACGATGCCGGACCTGGAACGTTCCAAACCGTTGCCGGACATCATGGCCGAAATCGAACGGGAGATCCTTGAACGGGCGCTGAAGAAATATGGGTCCGTCTGCAAAGTCGCCCGTTTTTTCCAGACAAGCCGGTCCACGGTCTTTCGGAAACTCCGGCGCTAGACCACGCCCGGTTCTCACGCGGCACCGCCGCGCGGGAGCGTTTCCCCCTGCCTTGCCCAAAGACGTTTTTGGCACCCCCAGCACAACGCCAAAGGCAAAGCCACAAGTTGGGACTCGTGACGGACGGGCCGCATGCAGCACCGTGCGTCGCAGTGGGGCAAGCCAAGCAGGTGGCCGATTTCGTGGGCCGTATTTTTCAGGGCCTCCAGAGGGCGTGGCAGGCGAAACGTCGAAACCACGGCCCGTCCCGGTACGGCGGCGCCCAACACCCACGGGCGCCAGCAGTCGCCGATATTTTCCCCGACAAGCCATATCATTGCGTCGCACCCCGGCGGCAGCGGGATTTCGCCCAGCAAAAAGCGGACGTCAACATGCCTTTGCGCCGTATCATAGGCAGCCCGCGGCACCGACCGTTGCGCCAGGGGCACAAAGCGGACCCGGCCGGACCAAAGCGCCGGCAGCGCGTCTTGTACCCGGCGGCCCAGGGAGGCCAGCCCAGGCGTATGCTGCACGCCGATCGTGAAAGCCATCTGGTCCGCCCTACTTCTTCCCACCGCACAGCAAGAGCGCCTGTGGATGGCGGCGTAGCGCCAGGGCGGCCAGAGGCGCCAACAGCGCCCCCAGGCCGAGGAGCAGGAACGCCGGGCCCCACTGGGTCGCCTCGGTAGGATTGGAACTTGTGTTGGAGCGCTGCAGCACCCAGCCAAAGATCACCGGCGCGAAAATGGTCATGGAATAGCCCAGGGCGGATTGCAGACCGAGCAGGGTGGTACGGACACGGGAGGTGCACAGTTCCGTCAGCGAGGCCTTGTAGATGGCGGAATCGGCGACAGCCCAGAAGCCGATCCACACGCCGACAAGCACGATGCAGCCCAAGGGCAATCCGTACAGATAGCCGAAAACGAATTCAGGCAAAAGACTGGCCAGCGCGCACAAACAAATAATTTTTGTCCGGCCGTAACGGTCGGCAATCCGCCCCATGATCCAGACCGCCGGCGCACCACACAGCGTGATCATCGCGGCGAAAAGTCCCCCGAGGCTGACGGCCCTGGCGGTGGCCATCCCGCCGGCTACCGCACAGGCGACCAGAAACGGCCCGATCCAGGCCCAGAACGCATAGAGTTCCCACATATGCCCCATATAGCTGGCGGTAATCAGAGCCAGCCCCCCGTAGCCGCCCCCCGGGGCCAGTTGCGGCCCGTTGCACCGGACCACCGTTCCGGCGGCCTTCGGGGGCTCCCGGACAAACGCAAGCAGCACGAAAAACGCGACAAAGACCGGAACGGAGGTCACCAGCATGCCCAGCCGCCATCCGGCCGCGGCCGCGACCGGGGCCGCCAGAAAATACCCGCCGGCCGAGGCGACGGAAGATGCCGCCGTGTAGGCGCCCAACGCCGCCCCGCGTTCCCTGGGAGGAAACCATTCGGAAAGCAAGGCCAGGCCCGGAGCGTAGATGCCGCCGCAGGAACACCCGGTCAAAAGCCGCATGAGCATGACCGTCCACTTGTCAAAAACAACAAAGGCAAAGCTTGTGGACGAAATTGCCGTCAAAAGTGTTGCATAAAGCATCACCCGCCTTGCCCCGAATTTATCCGCCAACCATCCGGTCAAAAGGACGGTGAGGACATAGCCGGCCTGAAAGCAGGAAATAATCATTCCTGTATCGATTGATGTCAGATGAAACTCTTTCGAGATGAAACTTAGCACAGCTGAAAAATTATACCATGGCAAATAGCTTATAGTAAGCGATATGACCGCCCAAAAGAGAATTCTCTTTTTCAGTTTCATAGTGTTTTATCACATATTTTTACACTGCAATGTATTTTATCATCTACGCGATACTGGTATGTATAAGACTTTTGTATGGCCAATCAAAAAAATATCCTTTTGCTGTGCAGTCTTGCAGCACTCACCGGGAGGCATATCGCGTGCCAACCACCACAATAAAACCAACCAACTGAAATATTACCAGAAAAGACTTTTCCCTCTGCCGTCGTTTCATCCGCTGGCACGTTCACCGGACAAGGAAAAGGGCAAAACTGGGAATAATGAGAAAAATATAATAATATCAATTAATTATATCACAACAAAAACGATGCAGCTTTGCGACACTGTCGCAAAGCTGCATCCTGGCAAAGCCAATACGGACCAAGGCGCCATCTCCAGACCGTCCAAAGCCCCGGCCGCATACCCATGGCGAATCGCAAGGTGCGGGGGGAGTTCCCCGCCCCCCCCAAAAAAAGAACGGAGACCGCGACATGCTTTTCGCAGCCTGCCCAGCCTATGCGGCCATTGCGCGCAGCAGCGAGGAGCCCGCCACGTTTCCCTCCGAAAATCCCACAAGATTCCCTCTCGAAGGGGGAAACAGCTTTTTTTGTTGCATACTTAAAACATATATATTTTTAATACATGATAATAACTGGTTACATCTAATACCGCTTGTCTCAAAATTGCACCATAGTCTCAAATATGAACCGACCCAAACCCTCAACGTGCTCCAAGCCGTATTGCAGGAAAATCTGCAGCTTCCATGAGAAGCATCGAGGCTGTGTTTTTTGTAGTACGGGGCCACGCAACGCTGCAGGACAAGATATCTGTGGGGAAATGTCTCCTGAAAAATGGTGTATAAAAGGATAAATGGCATTATCATAGGGGCATTATACGCGCTACGGTATACTTCTTGCTAAAATAGCAACCCGAACCAGTACACTATAGGCTCTGAGCAGAAGTGACTTGCAATCCAGACTGCCGCCTCCAGAGAAGGGCACGCATTGCCCTGCCGCGATAGCGCCAGAATAGGGGCAAGGCATGGAACACAACGTGTGCTTCCTGTTTTCCAAATCTACTTGGAATTACAGCGAGTTACCGATATTCCAAGAAAGGCCCTCCCATTTTGGCGTCTCGGGCGAAAGGACTTCGGTTTGGACGCGACAGAAGAGAGGAGTCTGACAAGGCGGTCTCGCAAACGAGGAGAGCAATTCTCCGGGAAAACGCCGTCCGCGTCATTGGGGAAATTCTCCGGAGGAGTCGGTAGGAATTTGTCGGAGCCGCGTTCGAAAGAGATCAGGTGAGGGAGATATTCGCTATGTTGTCCAGTGCAAAAAACAAAATCGTTTTTAGTGTGGTAGCCTTCTTCTTTATAACAATATTGGCTTTGGCTTATTTCTCATACTATAGATTTAGCCAATCATCTGAAAAAGTAAACAACGAGAGGCTTGAGACCATCGCTATAGCTGTCGGAAACGCTGTGTCTGAAAAGGCCAGCGTCTACTTCAACGTACTTGAGCTGGCCGCAAAAATGATGCCCGGCACTCCTGGCTTACCAGAAGATGCATTACTCGCTTACAGACTCGATCTAATGCATAAGATTATAGAGCAAACAAAAACAGGTGAGGCATATTTTTGTCTCAAAGATGGCCGAACATACAGTTGGGCAAGCAAAGGCATTATCCCAAATTTCAATGCGAAAACCCTTGGCCGGGAATGGTACAAACGCTTATTCAATGGAGAAAAGCGGATCATTACAACACCCTATACGTCTTCCATTGGTGCAATTGTGATGGCGGTGGGAGTCCCGATTCTCCAGGATGGGAATATTGTTGGAACCATCTGCGCCAATCTTGGATTGACAGACATTACAAATTTCACCAATTCAATAATGAATTACAAAAATATTATCCTGACACGTGGCGATGGATATATTCTCGCACATCAGGATAAAAAATACATCGGAAAAAACATCAAAAGCATTATCCCAGGACTCAACACTGGAAGTATCGAAAATACTGATGGGAAAATAGATTTTTCACTCGATGGCGAAGCATATGTTGGCTACCTCTATACCATCAAAGGACTTGACTGGAAAGTCTGGGTCTATGATAAATTGACATCCATCAAAAAAGACTCCAGAAACAATCTGAAACTGACTGCCATTATCGCGGCAATTGCATTGGTATTATCCGCAATTATTGTCCATATGCTGTCGTCGCTACTACTATTCAATCCCTTGGGCAAGAGCGTTGAGTTCTCGACGGCCGTGGCGCACGGCGAGTTGAACAAGACGCTTGATGTCCACCGCAAAGATGAAGTGGGGGTTTTAGCCGAATCCTTGCGAAAAATGGTTGCCTCGCTCAAAGGGAAAATCGCTGAAGCACAAGTTGCGACCGCACAGGCGGATAAGGAAACCGAAAACGCCCATCATGCAGCCGAAGAGGCGAAACAGGCCAAGCAGGCGGCCGAACGGGCCAAGTCCGAGGGCATGCTGCAGGCGGCACGCCAGCTGGAGAGCGTCGTGGAAGTGGTGACGTCCGCGTCGGAAGAACTCTCGGCCCAGGTCGAACAATCCACCCGAGGGGCCGGAGAACAATCGCACAGCATCAGCGAGACGGCCACGGCTATGGAGGAAATGAACGCGACGGTCCTGGAGGTGGCCAAAAATGCATCCCAGGCCGCCGAAATAGCCACCGAGGCAAAAGGCAAGGCGAAAAAGGGTTCGCAGGTCGTCTCCGAAGTCATCACCAGGGTAGGCGAAGTGCAATCGACAGCCCTGGACCTGAAAACGGATATGACCGAGCTCGGCGCACAGGCCGAAGGCATTGGCCGGATTCTCAGTGTCATTTCGGATATCGCCGACCAGACCAATCTGTTGGCCCTGAATGCGGCGATTGAGGCCGCCCGTGCGGGGGAAGCCGGCCGAGGTTTTGCCGTTGTCGCCGACGAGGTCCGGAAACTGGCGGAAAAGACGCAGACGGCGACCAAAGAAGTCGGGGAAGCCATCCGGAACATTCAGGACGGCACGCGGAAAAATATCAGTAACGTGGAATTGGCGGTCACGAAAATTGACGCCGTTACCGAACTGGCCAACCAATCCGGCGAGTCTCTCAATACCATCGTCTCCCTCGTTGACCAGACGACGGACCAGGTTCGCTCTATCGCCACGGCTTCGGAACAACAATCTGCAGCCAGCGAAGAAATCAATCACAGTATCGACGGCATCAACACGATCGCTTCCGAAATGTCGACGGCGATGCAGCAATCCACCCAGGCTGTCGGCGAGCTCGCGCATCAGGCCAATGTGCTTCTGCAATTAATTAATACGTTGAAGGCAGAAGGCGATGCGGCACAAGCGCTTCCCGGCGGGGCTTCCGAATCGAGAGGCTGATCGGCCGATGGTCGCATGGGGCCCGGGCAGCAGGCCCCATGCGGGCAAGCTTTACGTTGGGCGATGACAATCAGTAGCCATCGGCATGGCTGGTGATATGAAGATCCTGGCCGAAATCGAGGCCAGGGCCGGGCGATTGGCGGTGGAGAACTCGAAGGTTTTCAATCCGCGCCCCCGTGCGGGGGGCGACGTCGGCGCACCAAACAGTCCGGCTCTCATCCCCCTGTTTCAATCCGCGCCCCCGTGCGGGGGGCGACAGGCACTCCTGGAGCAACTTGCGCACCGGGTCCAGTTTCAATCCGCGCCCCCGTGCGGGGGGCGACATGCCGGCAAGCGGTCGAAATTCACGGGTGACCGTTTCAATCCGCGCCCCCGTGCGGGGGGCGACCGACCCGGGCCCGGCTGCAAATGGCACGGGACGGTTTCAATCCGCGCCCCCGTGCGGGGGGCGACGCGGCTTCGGCTCAGGCCGCCGCAGCCTCCGAAGTTTCAATCCGCGCCCCCGTGCGGGGGGCGACTTGGCCTGGGTCCGTAACGGCCCGGGCGTGATCGGTTTCAATCCGCGCCCCCGTGCGGGGGGCGACTCAAGCTGCTCAAGATGCGACAGATCCTGACCGGGTTTCAATCCGCGCCCCCGTGCGGGGGGCGACGCGGGCAAGCCCATCGCCGGCCGCCCGTCGAAGGCGTTTCAATCCGCGCCCCCGTGCGGGGGGCGACTTGCAGAGGACGACCGGGTTGTGGTTCATTTCGAGTTTCAATCCGCGCCCCCGTGCGGGGGGCGACGGGCGACTGTTGTCGCCGGTCCCCAGCGACAGCATGTTTCAATCCGCGCCCCCGTGCGGGGGGCGACGAGAGCGCGGAACGGCGGTCGGACAGGTTTGTACGTTTCAATCCGCGCCCCCGTGCGGGGGGCGACCCCGTGGCCACGTTCGCTGGCCAGGTGCACCAGGTTTCAATCCGCGCCCCCGTGCGGGGGGCGACTGATAGACCGCATCCACGTACTCGGTGGTGGCAGTTTCAATCCGCGCCCCCGTGCGGGGGGCGACTGAACGTGCCCCCGGCGACGCCCTTTTCCTCACGTTTCAATCCGCGCCCCCGTGCGGGGGGCGACGATGAGGCCCGGGAAAGCCAGGGGTATGGACGGAGGTTTCAATCCGCGCCCCCGTGCGGGGGGCGACTGCACCGCGTCGACGACACGGCGGCATGGATGGTTTCAATCCGCGCCCCCGTGCGGGGGGCGACTGTCGGCCACAGGAGCCCGACGGCGCGAGCATTTGCACCCGTCTCTCCGCGAACCGACCTCAACACCTATCCCTTCCTCATCTTTCAAAGAACCATACAAACATAACCCATTACAGTAACAAGCAAAAGCAACCATGCGAACCGCCCGGGGAAAATACACCCGCTTCAGGTTCGCACGACCTCCACAATAAGCGGCCCCTTGGAATCGATGGAAGGCCTGGCACCGACATGCTCCACGCGCCCCCACCAGGTCGCCCCCAGATAATAAAACCGTAGGCTGTCCCGGTCCGCGTCGATGTCCCCCACCAAGCGATGCCGCAAGCGTTCCGACTTGACCGGATCGATAACACACTCGAACACCGAAAACTGCACCCGCTGCCCGTAATTCTTGCACGCCTTGCGCCCGCGCCGCAGCCGCCCAACGCCTCCGGCATCGGACGTCGCCACATCGTAACTCTCGAGCACCATCATAGATAGGTCACTTCCACAAAAAAAGCGGCGAAGCGCGCGCGAGGATCCCTATGCACGGGCCGCAAAATCCGTGGCGGCAACATCAAGAGTACCCAATGCCAAATGCGCTCCGTCCGGGGCCGGGAAGCCGAGAGCCGACAAGCATGGGTACTATAAGGTGAAGAGCCAACATAGCATAGGAGCCATCTCTCGCGCGTGAAAGGATACATGCCGAAAAATTGGCCATCACGCAGGCAAAAAAACGGGCGCGTGGCAGAATTTGGGACAATCAAGAGGCCGCTACACAGGATCGCGACCAGACCAGGGACAATCCAACGGACCGTCATGGCGCACTTCTTGTGGGCCAGGGACGAAGCCGGCGAATTACCGTCTGGCCCAGGCCCGGGCGCAATGTTCGAGCTCGTTCTCGCTTATGGCAAGCGCCTGTTCCATGAGCCAGCCGTCATGGCTTTTACCTTTGGCGTCCACGTAGCGGACCTGCAACCATTCCTTGTACATGCCGAGCAGGCGCACGGGGGCGTCGGCCGGGACCTTCACGCCGAGGGGGCTGTCGATATGAGGGCCCTTGCTCAGGGAGGGAGCACCGTCCTCGGTGGCTGAGGCGCACGTGCCCAGCATGCTCCCGTGCATCCAGCCCCCGGCGCCGTCAACCTCGACGTTAAACCAATCGGCGGCCTGACCCGTGAGCTGCACCAGGCGCGGCGTGTCGCCGTTTCCGAACGGGATGGCTTTGATGACTTTCCCGGCGGGGGACTCGCGGACATTGGCCCCCTTGGGGTCCTTATCGATGACCAGTACATTCCAGCGACGCCCGGCATCGCCGGCCGTGGCCGGCAGGGCGAAAAGCAGCAGAAGCAGGGACGCCAGCAGCAGTGTTTTCATGTCTGGTTTTCTCCTTGTGGGCGCAAAGCCCTGTTCGGGGCGTGCCGGATTCGGCGTCGGCCCCCTCCCCTCCCCGGCCGCCAGGGCTGCATGGTCCGGGGAGGCGAGCCGACGCCGAACGGTCGCGCCTTATAATTTTCCGATATCGGCAAGGGTGGAGGCCACCACGGTGATCGAGTCGTCCTTTTTATCCATGTGCAAGGAGTAAACACTGGCGTCGCCAAAGTCGGCCATGGTGGCCTTTTGCGCGATGTGCCCGGTAGCCTTCATCGCCTTGGCCATTTCCTCGAACATGGCTTCGGGACAAAAGGTGACGGTGATGCTGCCTTTTTCCTGACCGGCGTAGGTGTTCAGCGCATCCTTTAAGGCGTCGTCCCGCGCGTCCGTATCCTTTCCCGCGACAGCCAGCTTGGCGAAGTTCAGTTCGTTTTTCTCGCCGTCGACCATGCGGGTGACCACCATCGGCACGGCGAGACGCTCCTGCATGTCTTGCAGCATGGTGAAAACCTGGTCGTTGCCGGTCAGTTTCGCCGTCAGCCCGACCACGGCGATGTCCTTGCCCTTGAGAAGCAGGCGCACGTCCCATTTCTTGCCGCCCCAGGCGACCGTGACCTTCATGGCGTTTTTTTCGGCTGCGGTGGCTCCCGATTTTTTGGCATCAGCCATGGTCATACCCGGAAAATAGACGTCGAGTCCGCTCTGGCTGCCGTCGCCCGGATCGCCATGTGCAAAGGCGAAGGCTGCGCAAAGGCAAAGGCAAAAAACCAGGAGGCTTATAAGCCGTGCGTGCATGCGTGTGCTCCCAAGAGAGTATTGTTGTGCGGTATGGGCCGTAACAAGACGCCATCCCTTTTCCAGCCGTGTCCTGGACCAGCAAAGGGAGACGGCCTTGCTCCCGTTTGGCCCGGCGCACCTCAAAGCAGGCCGCTTTCGCGGCAGATCCCGAAATGCTTCCGGGATTGGGCGCCTTACCAGGAGGGGGACATGGCTTTCGCCGCGGGCCCTCTCCTGGCTTCCGGCAGGGATGAAGAGGGGAGATTGTCCCTCGCTTCACCTGCGTTTTGGAACCTGGAACTAGCTCGCCCGTTTGAAGTTGATATTGCGGACTTGGACTTCAACGTCGTCATACGGAAAAGAACCGCGACGGGGTTGGACTTTTCTCCAGAATTTGATCTTCAGGCCCTTTTGCCGCCCCGGTCCGAGCGCGGGCGAGAAATCCCAGTCCACTTTGACCTTGCGGGAATATGTTTCTTCTCTCCCGCTAAAATATCCATGCACGGAAACCTCTACCCAGTTCACTCTTGCTATATATTCGACTTGGGAGACATTACGGAATATCGCATCAAATATGATGAGCTGCTTTCCATCCCGCACCGGACCGGCGATGGATCCGTTCATTTTGCAGTCTATCGTACGTGCCTCGCTGTCGATTGCCGATGCAGCAACCGCGAGGCATGTAAAAACGATCAGCATGACAAGAATTTTTTTGTACCTGGCCAAGGTGTTCATCCTGAATCTCCATTTTCGATCACGTTGCGTCGACATCACGCAATGGATATCCCCTGTGTGATCGAGCTAGACATGAAAACACGGCACATTCCTTTTTGTCCGCAATCCTATACCCGTAATGCATATATGCGGCGAACTTCCTGTGCCTCTCCCACGGACGCGAGGGACGAGATCCTTCGCGCGGCGACATTGCATGTGGCGTGCCTTCCCTGACAGGCAAGCCTTCCTGACTTTCGGGACGTGGGCGTTGTCGTTCGCAAAAGCAATATTGTATATATTTATTATTATATTTCATATAGTTATAATAATGGGGCGTTGTTGCGTCGTCCTGTTCCCCGGTTCGCCCCCTCCCGGGGCCTACGTCGGACAGCGATCGCGCATATGCCAAAATTCTTGGCGCAACAGACGCCTGGGGGAACAGCGCCGCCATGGCACCGCTCCGCCATTGGAATCCCCGGAACAAGGCGTGCCGGACAACAAACGGCGCTCGCGCGCGGCAGGGGGAAGTCGCAGATGAAGAAGACGCCAGAACTGCCCACGATTCTGCCAATAGCCTGTTTTCCGGTCGGCCTGCATCGCGAATTTCCCGCCGGCGTCGCACCCTTTTCCTTGGTGCCGGCCCTGGCCAGGGCCGGGAAAGAGGCGTTGAGGCCGTTTGGGTTGCCGCCGCCGGATTCCCTCGGGCAGGGATGGGGGAGGGGCAGGAGGCAGCGGCGGAGGGCCAGGAGACTTTGCGCGTCGCGCGTTCCTGGTTGCCGCTGCAGGCAGTGGCGCGGCGCGGTATGGCCGCGTCGCTTGCAAAGCGCTTGCACGTGTCGGGCAGGGAAATAATCAGGCAACGAGCAGCTGTGCTCTAAAATGAATAAAGCTGGTATGGTTGTTGCTTTGGGCTGAGCACACAGCTTTAGAGCAGAAACCCTTCCATGAAATGGAGTCTACATGCAGAATAGAGTGCTCCACCTCCTGTTTATTTGTCTGTTCGGACTCTGTCTGGCCCTGCCCCGTGCAGCCTCCTGCATGGACGGGGAAAAAACGAACGAGCGTCTGGATTCCCTGGAACTTAAAGATGGCCGGCTTGTGCTGCGCCAGACCGGCAAGCCCTTGCCCGATGGAGTGGCAACACTCAAGCCCGTGGAGCATGCCGACATGCGGTTCGCGGTCGTCGAGGCTTTCGCCGTCGAGCGGGACAAGCTTCCCATACGACCGGGGCTGTATCTGGTCAGGTCCGACGGTGCGGTGACGTATTTCAATTCACCCCTGGAGGATGAGGGGCCCGAGGCCTGGGAAAGCGTCGTGGCCGTGTCCCTGTCGCCGGACAAGGACATCCTGGCCCTGGGATATTTCCCCACGCTCCAAGGAGTCTGGTATTTTTTCCACTGGCCGGACGTCCGGCCCCTCGATCACCCCACGACCGTGGGGTACTGGGAGACTTCCCGCAAGTCGCCGCCGCTGCTGTGGAGCGGCAAGCGGCGGGTGGTTGTCGATTCCATGGACGTGGAAGGGTGCAAGCGGCCGTGCGACTATGATCCCTGTGGACGGATCTCGGTCGTGGCCTACGACCTGGACACGGGCAAGACCAGCCCGATTTTTCAAGGCACGGATCTTTGCGACTACCGCGTGCAGTCCGTGAAAAATGGCTCGGTCACGGCCACGAAGCTTTGTCTGCCGAAGGTCGCGGCCTGGAAGAGCTACCCGGAAAACGCACCCACGGAAACCGTTGCCGCGCCCCTGCCGTAGGCAGGCCGGATAAACCGTGCCCAAGCGCCAGCCGCAGGCGCGACGTTTCCCCACGCACGGGGGCACCCTTTTACACCACAGGAGGACATGCATGCCACGCGCGATACCCGTCCTTTGCGCCATGGCCCTTTCGCTTTTGCTCGTATCCCCGGTCCTGGCCGCCGACACGGCCAAGGGCGACGCCGGCATCAAGGAGGCGGCCGGACTTTGTGCCGCTCCCGCCGCGACCGTCGCCTTTTCCTGCAAGACCCGGGACAACTATCTGGTTGCCGTTTGTACCCGGGATAACGGCCTGCTCCAGTTGGTCTTCGAGTCGGCGGGCAAGGCGAACACCCGCGTCGCGCTGCCCAAGGACCCGGCCGACAAGGCGTCCGTACGCGTGGGATACATGCTGTATTCCGGCGGCGGCGGCAGCTATGGCGGGTTCAAGGCCGCAGACAGGGAGTACGTGGCCTATTCCGGCTTCGGCAAAGGCTGGAAGCAGACCGGGATGTCCGAGGTCAGGGGGGAAAAGCACCTCGCGGAACACATCTGCCTTCCCGCAACCAAGCCCTACGACATCGGATTCCCCCTCCTGGGCGAAAAGGCCGGCTACGCCCCGGATGCGGCCCAGGACTTTGACCTCGACGTGCAATGAGGCCCCCCCATGCGTCCCCTTTTTTCCCTCTGCTGCCTGCTGGTCCTGTGCGGCCTGTCGCCCCAAAACACGGCGGCCGGACAGGTTGCGAACGCCACCGCTTATTTTACCCTAACCGGCCTGTCCCTGCCGGACCTTGCGACGCCACGACGAGTGGACATGCGCCTCGCTCCCGGCCAAAGCGAAACGGTTTCCCTGCCGCCAGGCAAAAGCCGCCTCAAGGCGGACATGGGCATGGTCCGTTTCGTCTTTCCGGCCGGGGAATACGGCACGGCGCGAAAACTCGTGGTCCAGGGGAGCGACAAGCCCGTCCTCGTCGTCACGGACGCCCGGGGAATCCCACACCGCGTGCCAGGCACGATGCTGAACCTGCGCGCGGCTGACGCCGGGGACGAAGCGGTTTTCGACTTCCGCCAATTCCTGCCCCCGGCCGATGCCGCGGACGTCAGCGCCATTTTGGGCCTGAGTCCCGAAGAACTGGCCTCCGGCTGGGAAGGCGCCGTGTCCTACGGTCCCTTACGCGGCACGGGGCATCTCCGTTTGCGGCACGGCCGGGTGCCGCTGACCATTTCGGGCAAGCTGACGTCCGACACCGTAGCCAACGTGTTGGACGCGCTGGAGGCGCAAGGACGGCTCTGGCGCGTGGCGTGGCCGGGTCGCGGCAAGGTTTCGGATGAAATCGCCCTCTCCGGAGCGCAACGCCCGAAGGCCCTGCGGCAATTGGCCTCGGACGTACAGGCCGGGCTGCAAAGCAAAGCGGGTGTCGCCCTGCTTGCGAGCGTGGACAGCGTGACCTCGGGTGGCGCGGTGCTCGCCTCCAACCCGTCGGAGGATGCCCGGTGCGTCCTGGTGGAAATGGACTTCGCCACGGCGCGGTGGCGGTTGTCTTTTGTCGCCACGGCCCAGGCCAGGGCCAGAATGAAAACCTCCTGAAACATTGCGGGTGCGGTGCAGACACGGCTGCGCCCTCTTCACTTTCGTTTCTCGACCGTAAGGCCGCTTCCGGTGGTCTTGTCCATGGCGGCCGGTGGCGGGCCGGCCGCTTACTCCGCCCACGATCTAACCGAAAGGGAATTATCCATGCGATACGCATTCCGGTGCCTTGGCGCCGTCCTGCTGACGGGCTTACTCACAGTCCCCGGATTGGCCCATGGCGCGCGGTTGGTCCGGGAAGTCTCCATCGGGACGTTTCGTCTGTCCCATTTCCCGCACTCCGTCATCGAACCGGACATGCACTCCCCGAAAAGCGTGGCCTTCACCCCCGATGGCCGGCTGCTCCTTATTAACGCCCTGGAAGCCGGCAAGACCTTCGCCTTCGAAACCGGGACATGGCGCAAGGCATGGGAGGTCGGCCACGCCTTCCCGGCCTCCGAGCAAGCGCGCCACGAGGCCTTGATCCCGGACAATTTGCGGCAGTATTTCGATTTTCCCCCAAAAGCCCGGGCCTGGACCGGCAAGCCGGTGGAGATGGCCATCACCCCGGACGGACGTCTGGCCTACGTCACCAGCTATCGGAAAAATTTTGACCCGCATGGGCATCTGGCCAGCTCGGTCAGCATCATCGACATCGCCGCCGGCAAGCTGATCGCCTCCCTGCCCAGCGGCCCCATTCCCAAGTCACCGGCCATCTCGCCCGACGGAACACGGCTGGTGGTGGCCGATTGGGGGGACAATACCGTCTCGGTCTGGGAACTCGGCAAGGACGGGCTGCCCCGGCGCCTGGTGAACCATTTTGCCGTCGGGAAACGGCTCGACGTGTCCGGACTCACGGGCAACCGGGACGTGCAATGCGGCTACTGCCTGCGCGGCACGACCTTTGCCTCGGACGGCAAAACCGTGCTCATAAGCCGCATGAGCCGCAACAACGGCCTGGACATCGTGGACGCGGTTTCGGGCGCGCATGTCGGGTTTCTGCCCGACGTGCCGACTTCCTTGCGGCATCTCGTCTGCACCCGGGGGATGGTCTACGCCTCGTCCTCGGCCGGAAAGTGCCTTGCCAGCATCAAGGAAGCAACGCTGTTGTCCCCCAGGCAGAAACCCCGCAGGGAGAACTGGCGCGTCCGGAAAGCGGACTCCGGCGTGCGCACCCTCGCCGTGGCCGGCGACGTCCTTGTGGCGGCCCTGCACGGCCGCAAGGAGATCGGCCTGTATGACGCCGCGAGCCTCGCCCCCCTGGAAAGGCTCCCGACGGCGGCCTGGCCCGTGGGTGCCTGCGTGTCCCCGGACAAGCGATGGATTGCGGTCACAGCCCAGGGGTACCACGGTTCCGGCGGCAATATGGTGGCCGTTTACCGCCTTGAGGACGACCGCCAGCCCACCGTTATGTGTTCCCTCGACTCCGTGGCCAAAGAAAAACATGCGGATCGGTTGCGCTTCGCGATCGCGTCCCTGCAACAAAGCCTGGCGCTTGTTTTCAATTGAGCTCTTTTCCTCCCGGGCGCGGCTGATGCCCATAAGCGGGATGTCGTCGCTGGCGGGCCGTCCGTCGTGGAAGAGCGCTGGCCGCCACGTGCGCCGAGTCGAGCTCCCGCCTGGCGGCTGTCAGGTTGTGTGGCAGGGAATCTGACCGAAAAGCAGCCTGACGGCAGAATTGTGGGCAGATACAGCGCAGCCCGATGGGCGCGACGGCGCACGGCTTCAGGCATTCCTCGTGTCCTTAGCCCCGGTACGGTCCATGCAATGCCCCGATGACCATAACGTCAGGCGCACGCAGGAAAGTAGGATGCAGAGCCGGCCAGGGCGTTTGGGAACACACCATCGAATGAAACGCAATAAAGGAACAAGTATGGACCTGCAATCATGTCATATGATTCAAAAACTGGAAGTTGCGAAGGATGCCAGACAAGGCGTTGCGTACGTCCTAACCATCCATACACCCATTATAGTGTTACTTCTCTTCATGTTGCTGCTGACCGGCGCGCGAGGAGCATTGGCCACGCAATCGCTACAGGGACATAACGCCGCTGGCATTTCCGTTTCCAGCAAGACTGATACATATGACTGGTATACAAACCACAAGTATGGATACGTGATTGCTTGGCCAAAGAAACTGCTCACAGCTCTGGGGGAGTCGGACGCTGGCGATGGGCAGATTTTCAAGGATGCGGACGGACAGGCTGAATTGATTTGCTGGGCGGGATGGAATTCCGTGGGAACAAACTCCATAAAAGTGCTTTATATAAAAGCGCAACAGGAGATTGGTTCGCGCGTTACATATAAATATATGGGGAAGAATTTCTTCGTCGTTTCCGGAATAAAAGACGGGAAGATCGTTTATCAAAAAACGATCAAGAATAAAGTAATCACGGCAACATTCATCTTGACCTACCCAAAATCGTCCAGTGCCGTGTTCAACCCGCTGGTCGGCGATATTGCAAAATCATTTGTGGCAAGTTCCGATTTCATGGCCCGATAGCAAACAGTTTTTGTCGTCTCAAACAGGCGTTCCAGGCCTACAACCGAGGAGAAATCACATGACCAAGAACTGTAGTATGTTTCGCGTCATGACGGCGCTCACCCTGCCGTCCATTATGGTCTTGTGTCTCGCGACTGCTGCTGTCGCCGGAGACAAGCCCCAAATCAAATTCGCGTCCGGGGCCAACAGTGCCAGCCTCAAAGGCGAGATCCAGGGGATGGACTGCGATATTTACCCCATAACGGTCAAGGCCGGACAAACCATGCAGGTGAAAGTGTCCAACAAGCACAAGCTTGTGTTGTTCCACATCCAAAAGCCCGGCAAGGAGGAAGCCTACCTGCCCAAGGCCGGCAAGGAGGACGACGCCACCGCCTGGAAAGGGGTTTTGCCTGCGGACGGTACCTACAAAATCATTGTCGGTGCCATGCAGGGTGACGACACGCATTACACCCTGGATGTCCAGATCACAAAATAAGCACGAGACGCTTCCCATGGGAGCGGGACTGCCCCGCTCCCATCGCAGGGAGGCTCGCCCGAGGCGTTTGGCGATATGACCGACGCCGTCTCGCTTTCCCCGGACAAGAGGATCATGGCCGTCAGCTGGTCCGGCGATTCAAACGGCGAATGGATTTTCTTTTCCGCGCGAAGCGAGCTGCCGCTTGAGCATCCCCGGGTCAAAGCCTTCAGGGACGGTAATTCTCCCGCCCCCCTCTGGGGCGGGAATTCGCGGCAGCCGAGATAGGGCTGGTTGAAGCATTGCCCCTTGCGCGCCCGGCGCAGAAACATTTCCTTGTGCTTGGCGGTATTGGCGTCATCGCCCGCAACGTCGAAGTGGGCGTCTATGACGTAGGCCACGTTGCGCAGCAGCAAGGCGGCGCGTTGTTGTCTGTCGTCCTCGATGAAGACGTATGGCGGGATACCGCCCTTCATGGCCGATTTGACCGTGCCGTAGGGCATTTTTCCGCCGAGCTCGTTGCGGCGTATAGTGGTGAAGCGGATGGGTAAAAGGACGTGTATGCGATCGATGATCCAGGTTATGGCCGGTTTCCAATAAATGGCTTCCAGTATGCCGCGTGCGGCCGACGGCGTCATCACGTCGTAGGATACGCGTTCGGATTTCATCTCCGGCCGTGTGAAGCAGGCGAAATCGCCCCACACCTTGAGACTGACGCCAAAGGACATGGCAACCTCCTTGTTGTCTGATCATTCCTCGATGAAATACGCTCCTTTTATTTTGCTCAGAGATAGATACGTTAATACAACAACCAATTCAACCATGAAACTCTTTCGCGCCTATTGAATCCAATCCGCGGCTCGAAACGCGCCGCCGACGTCCACGAAGAGCCCCTCTTCGTCGTCATAGCGCCGCATGTCCCCCAAGACGAAAAACCGCTCCTGGACGCACTCCAGCACGCCGTCACCCTCCAGAGCCGCGAACTCCCAGGGCGGAATCTGCACCGTGTAACGCTGGGCCCGGCGGGCCAGCTTCCCGGCATGTTCGGCATGCCGCAACCCCGCGACAATCTTCTCCCCCTCCTCGTCCCAGGGAATAATGACCGGCCGGTAACAGCTCGTAATGAATTGAAACGCGTCGGCTACCTTGCGAAACGGAAAATTCCAGCGATTGCCGTCGGATTGCAGGGCGTTCACAATCCCCACCAACACGTCCGGCCCCTTTCGATCCCACTCCAGCGCATCCAACCCGCCCTTGCCAGCCATCCAGTACAATTCCCGAAAATAGGCCTCCACCGCCTCCGGCGACAGCACATCCGGATACCGGCGCATGATGCCCGCCCCGACCGCCGCCGCACGGGCCATGTCCCCGCCGGGCGTCGGCACGTCCACGGGCTCGAAAACGTACACCACACCCTTTCCCGGCAACTCCCCTTCGCGGTTGCAGCGACCACTGGCCTGGGCCACCGAGTCTATGCCCGCCTTGGCCCGGTAGACCACGGGGAAGCTGATGTCGACGCCGCACTCGATCAGCGTCGTACTGACCACGCGGCAGGGCCGGCCGGCTTTCAAAGCCGCGCGGATGTCGGCCAGCTTACGGCTTCGATGGACCGGACACATGCTGGCGCTCAAATGAAACACGCCCTCCGCTTCGCCAAGCCGCCCGCGCAACATGCGGGCATGGCGGCGGCAGTTGACCACGCACAGCACCTGCGTGTGCCCCACAAGCCGCGCGGCAAGCTCCTCGTCGGAAAGCTTGCCCAGGTGCTCCACCCGCGTACGCTTAAGCGCCGAAAAAAGCCTGGCCTCGTCCACGTCGCTGACGATTTTCACCGGCTGGTCGAGTCCGAACGAAAAATCATCGGTTTTGGTCAGCGCCGGCTGGGTGGCCGTGCACAAAACAACTGTCGTGCCGTAACTTTCGGTAAGCGCGCGCAAGGCCTCCATGCACGGCCGCAAAATCCGTGGCGGCAACATCTGGGCCTCATCCAGGATGACCACACTTTTGGCGATGTTATGGAGTTTGCGGCAGCGGGAGGAACGCGCCGCGAAGAGTGATTCGAAAAACTGCACGCTGGTGGTCACGACCAGGGGCGCGTCCCAGTTCTCGCAGGCCAAGTCATGACGCGCGGCAAGGACTTCGTCGCCGGCCGAGTCTTCCTTGCTTTGTCCTTTCCTGGCCAGAGGATCGAAATTGCTGTGATGCTCGATCACCTCCTCCGTACCCACTGCTTCCCTGAAAACATCGGCGTTTTGCTCGATGATGCTCGTATAAGGAATGACGTAAATCACGCGATCAAGCCTGTGAGCCACGGCGTGCTTCAGTGCGAAGGCCAGTGAGGAAAGCGTCTTGCCCCCGCCTGTCGGCACGGTCAGGGAAAAAAGTCCCGGCGCGTGTTCGGCCGCCTCCAGGCACCAGCCGAGCACGGCATTGCGCCAGGGATCGACCGGAGAAGGTTTTTCTTTTGCTTTGAACATGTCCAGATGCGCCTGCAACCGTTCCCAAAGCGCTTCCAGCGGCGGATAGCCTCCGCGCAAGGCCTGCTTGCCCGTATCGAGAAACGACTCGGTATCGAGAAAATCCGCATCGACCAGACAGGAATACAGCATGCGAATGAAAAAGGCGGCCTGCAAGCCCGATCGCCCCACGATCTGGGTAAACGGGAGTTCCTGCGGCGCATTCGCCTGTGTCAGCCAATCCGGTATTGCCTCTGGGAGGATGGCGTTTCGCAGTCGCACGGTGAGGCAGGAAGGGTCGCCGCTTTCCTTTCCGTCCGGGAGCCCGGCATGGTGCCCGGCGATGCAATACGCCAGCGCCTTGCCCCAGTTTTTGGGCTGTATCGTGTCGACCGCCAGCTTTGCCCCGGCCGTGGAGTGATCCACTTTTGCGGCACCACCGGCCAAGCGACGTTGAAATGCTTCGGTGTATTTACCGGCGTCATGCCACAAGCCGGCCAGATAGCCCCACTCGGCCGCGCCGAATACCGCAGCAAATTTCTTGGCCCGCGCGGCCACGGCAGAGAGATGCACAGGCAGCGTCTGCCATGCCTCTTGCGGCATGTCCGGGACGCTGTGGGCAAACCAATGGCATTCCTCGGGCATATTGGGCACCCCCCATTATGTAAAATTGTATTACTGAACATACATCTCTATATCACATGATGCAAATCAGTATCCTCCAGAAAGATGCCCAATGACAAATACGCCCTGTACGGGGCCGGGAATCTGAGAGCCGGTAGGCATGGGTACTATGAGGTATCGATGTTCAAGGAACGAACGGTTCGGGAAAGAGGATTCCAAGCCTGGAACATCGTAGGCGAACACTTGTGATCGGCATGGTTTCCCGGTGGATACATCTTCCTGAAAAGGTGAAGGGCCAACAGGGCACATCGCACGACTGCTCCTGTGGCATCCGGGGCGCAGTGGCAGGGGGTCGCAGAATCCCCCTCTTGAGCTTTCTCGCAATCCCCAATCGGGGGACATATGGGGGACAAAATCCCCACCCAACGCAAAAGGGGCTGGACTTTATCAGTCCAACCCCTGAAATTCTGGTGCTCCCGATGCGATTCGAACGCATGGCCTATCGCTTAGGAGGCGATCGCTCTATCCGACTGAGCTACGGGAGCAGGGCAAGCGCATGAAACGATGTTCATGCAGCTTTCAGCTTGACCCGGGCACGGGCCTGTCGCCATAAGCTAACATGGCGAAATTCAAAAGTTATCTTTCCTGACCAATTCTTGCGAAGGCCGCTGTTTCGCGCCTCGGCACCAATTGACGCGCGCCGAACAAATTTTATTATTTGCCGAAGCGCCACTTGTCAACAAATCGGCATGCCAGACAAACGACAAGACGACATCGGGACACGGGCCCAACCGATGCCCCGAAACGGAAAAGTCCAAGGACCCGGTTTACAACAACCTCGTACGGCGTATAACAAATAGCATCGCCGCAAACCCCGAAACCTTCCGGTAAGCGCCGGAAATCGCATCACCGCCCGGACCGGCTCCACAAGGAGAGCCCCCGGCAATGACGCAGGAGTCCACCATGGCCAAACGCATCCTCGCTCCCCTCACCGCCGCCCTGCTCTTTCTGGCCTGGGCCAGCCTGGCCGCGGCGCGCATCCCCCTGCCGGACATCACCGAACTGGTCGAGAAGGCCGGGCCGGCAGTCGTGAACATTTCCACCACCAAGACCATCAAGGCCCAGGAAAACATGCGCGACCTCTTCGAGCAGTTTCATAAGCGCGGTGGCGGGCCTATGGACGACTTCTTCGACCAGTTCCAAAAATTCTTCGGCCCCCAGGGACGCGGCGACGGGCACCCCCACAAGCAGCGCTCGCTCGGCTCCGGTTTCGTCATCTCCGCCGACGGCTACATCGTGACCAACAACCACGTCATCGACAATGCCGACGAGGTGAAGGTCCAGTTCAAGGATAACGAAACCCCGGTCAAGGCCAAGATCGTCGGCCGCGACCCGGAAACCGACCTGGCCCTGCTCAAGGTCGAGGGCAAGTCGAACCTGCCCTACCTGGAATTCGGCGACTCCTCCAAGCTCAAGGTCGGCGCCTGGGTGCTGGCCATCGGTAACCCCTTCGGCCTGGAAAACACCGTCACCCTGGGCATCGTCAGCGCCAAGGGCCGCATCATCGGCGCCGGGCCCTTTGATAACTTCATCCAGACCGACGCCTCCATCAACCCCGGCAACTCCGGTGGCCCGCTGATCGACCTCGACGGCAAGGTCGTGGGCATCAACACCGCCATCGTGGCCTCGGGCCAGGGCATCGGCTTCGCCATCCCGTCCGACATGGCCAAAAGCGTCATCGACCAACTGCGCCAGGGCAAATCCGTCAAGCGCGGCTGGCTCGGCGTCACCATCCAGGACATCGATGAGAATACGGCCAAGGCCCTCGGCATGGACAACACCAAGGGCGCCCTGGTCACCTCGGTCATCGAAGGACAGCCCGCCGCCAAGGCCGGCCTGAAAAGCGGTGACGTCATCACCGCCATCGCCGGCGAGAAGGTGGACAATTCCAACGAGCTGCTGCGCCGCGTGGCCGCGCTGAAGCCCGGCGAATCGACGGAAATGACGCTTCTGCGCAAGGGCTCGCCGGTCACCATCTCCGTCACCCTGGGCCAGCGCGATGCCAAAAAGCTGGCCGAACAGCGAGGCCAGGGCATGGAAGGCGACGAGTCCGGACCGGAAAACGCCACCACCGTCATTGGCATGTCCCTGCGCCCCGTCACCGGCAAGGAGGCCAAGGCCCTCGGCATGGACAAGGCGCGCGGCCTGCTGATAACGGATGTCGCGGACGGTTCCGAGGCCGAACAATCCGACGTGCGCCCGGGCGACGTGGTGCTCGAGGTCAACCAGCAGCCGGTTTCCACCCCCGAGGAATTCAAGAAGGTGGTGGACACCGACGGCAAGAAGAAGGGCGTCGTCATGCTGCAGATCAAGCGGCAGCGACAGACCATCTTCCGGACCGTGCCCCTGAAGGAATCCAAATAACCAATCGCCCGCGGGCGCGGGGGAGGTCCCCCGCGCCCGCGGCATGACAGGCTCGCCCATGGCCTTGCGCCCCCACTGCGCCGAAGAAACCGCCCTCCCCGTTCCCTGCAAGGTCAATTTGCGCCTTGCCGTCGGCCCGCGTCGCGCCGACGGATACCACGACATCGAAACCTTTTTTCTGCCCCTGCCCGAACCGTGCGACGCCTTTTTCATCCGGCGCTTCGACGAGCCGGGCGATATTGAATTCTCCTGCTCGGACCCGGAGCTGGAAACCGACGACAACCTGGTGGTGCGGGCCTACCGCGCCTTTGCCGCGGCCACGGGCTTTTCCCCGAGGATCGAGGCGGGGCTCAAGAAACGCATTCCCCACGGCGCGGGCCTTGGCGGCGGCTCCTCGGACGCGGCCGTCATGCTGCGCTACCTAAACGACCGGGCCGGCGATGCCGCCCTGGCCGAACCCGACCTTTCCGCCCTGGCCCTGACCCTTGGCGCCGATATCCCCTTTTTCCTGCTCGGCGCGCCGGCCGTGGCCACCGGCGTCGGGGAACGCCTCATTCCCACCGACCCGGGGCTGACCGGCTGGCACGCGGCCGTGGTCTGCGCCCACAGCCGGGTTCCCACGGCCTGGGCCTATGCCGCCCTGGACGCCGCCAGAACTTTCCCCGCCAAACCCGGGGCCAAGCTCTTGACAAGCGTTTTTGACACTAATAGAAGGGCGTTTTGCGTGACCGGAGCGCCACTGCGAAACGATTTTGAACCCGTCGTATTCGCCGCCCACCCGGAACTCGGGCGGGTCAAGGAACGCCTGCTGGCCCTTGGGGCAGCGGGCGCCCTTCTTTCCGGTACGGGTTCCGCGGTGTTCGGACTCTTCCGGCAGCGCCAATCGGCCGTTTTGGCCCTGGCCGATCTGTCCGGAAGCGGTCCCCGCACCTTTCTCGCGTCGCTATAGGCGGCGTGGCACGGATCACCGCGAAATGTATCCGCCCCTGGGCGGAACGGCATGCTGGGGCGTAGCCAAGTAGGTAAGGCACGGGGTTTTGGTCCCCGCATTCGTGGGTTCGAGTCCTACCGCCCCAGCCATATTCCAGAAGCAACCCGGCCCGTCGGCGACGGCGGTCCCGCCGCCCGGCCATCCCGGCGGCCCATACCTTCCCAGAGGCCCGGCATGGCGCAAGGCGATCTGAAAATACTGACCGGAACATCCAATCCCGTCCTGGCCGCAGCCATCTGCGACCATCTCGGCTGCACCCTGCTTCCGGCCAAAGTCGGCACGTTCAGCGACGGCGAGATACGCGTCGAAATCGGCGCCAACGTCCGTGGCTGCGATATTTTCGTGGTTCAGTCCACCTCGTATCCGGTCAACTACAACCTGATGGAGCTGTGCCTGATCCTCGACGCCTTAAAGCGCGCCAGCGCCCAGCGCGTCACCGCCGTGGTCCCCTACTACGGCTACGCTCGCCAGGACCGCAAGGTGGCCCCGCGCGCGCCGATTTCCGCCAAGCTCGTGGCCGATTTCCTCACCATCGCCGGCATGAACCGCCTGCTCACCATCGACCTGCACGCCGGCCAGATCCAGGGCTTTTTCAACCTGCCCGTGGACAATCTTTTTTCCGCCCCGATCATGGCCGAATATTTCAAGGAATTTTCCGGGGAAAACGTCTGCGTGGTGTCCCCCGACGCCGGCGGCGTGGAGCGGGCCCGGTCCTTCGCCAAGCGCCTGGGCGGCAGCCTCGCCATCATCGACAAGCGCCGCGACGCCCCCAACCAGGCCCAGGCCATGCACGTCATAGGCGACGTCACCGACAAGCTGTGCGTGGTTTTGGACGACATGATCGACACCGCCGGCACCATGTGCCAGGCCGGCACCGTGCTGCTCGAAAACGGCGCCCGCGAAGTCATGGCCGCCGCCACCCACGCCGTGCTCTCCGGCCCGGCCATCGAGCGCCTGGAAGCCTCGCCCTTTACCCAGATCGTCACCACCAATACCATTCCGCTCAACGAAACGGCCAGGGCCTGTTCCAAGATCAAGGTCCTGTCCATCGCCGGGCTTCTGGCCAAAGCCATCCACAACATCCACACCGAATCCTCGGTGAGTGTGCTTTTCACGTAAATGCCGGCCACACGCCGCCTGACCCAAAATCATATTTCGCCCACGGGCGCAAAGGAGATACCCGCCATGAAAGAGACCCTTTCCCTCGCCGTCAAGACCCGCACGGGCTTTGGCAAGGGGGCCAACCGGAAGCTGCGTGCCACGGGCATGGTCCCCGGTATCTATTACGACGACACCGGAGCCAACATCCCGGTCATGGTCGATCACCTCCCGCTGCAAAAACTCTACGCCAAGACCGCCTCCTCCCACGTCTTCGAGCTCAAGATCGCCTCCGACGCCGGTGAGGAGACCAAGCCGTCCCTGCTGTGGAAGGTCGAGCACCACCCGACCAAGCCCCGAATCACCCACGTGGACTTCTACGGCGTGGACCTGACCAAGGCCATCCGGGTGCACATTCCCGTGGTCGTCACCGGCAAGGCCAAGGGCCAGGTCGCGGGCGGCGCCCTGGAAGTCTACCGCGAATCCATCGAGGTCATCTGTCTGCCCCTGGCCATCCCGGACAAGGTGGTCATCGACATCACCGACCTCGACGTCAACGAAAGCGTCCAGATCGCCGATGTGGCCCTGCCCGAGGGCGTCAAGGCGGTCTACGAGGACAACTTCTCGCTGCTGGCCGTGGTCACGCCCGAGGCCGAGGATCAAGGGGAGGAAGAGGCCGCGGAAACGCCGGCTGCCGCCCCGGCCGCTGCAGAGGCCTAACCAGACGCACGCCAACGGCATCGCGCCTTTCGGGCGGGACGCGCCACCGGAATTCCGGGTGCGTCCCGCCCTTTTTGACGCCGCTGCCACTACCCGGGAAAAAAGCGACCCATGGCTGTTTCCGCCCTTATCGTTGGCCTTGGCAATCCCGGCCCCCGCTATGCCGCGACGCGGCACAATTTCGGCTTCATGGCCGTCGACGCCCTGATCGCCCGGGCGCGCGAACTCGGCGGCGCGCCCAAGGCGGCCATGACCTCCCACAAGGACATGGACGCCGTCGCCATCGCCCTGCCCGTGCTGCCGGGCGGCGCGTTCGCCCAGTTCGTGTGCGTCAAGCCCCTGACCTACATGAACCTAAGCGGCCGGGCCGTGCGTGCGGCCATGGCCTTCTACAAGCTCGCCCCAACCGACGTCCTGGCCATCCACGACGAACTCGACCTGCCGCTCGGGCGCATGCGGGCCAAGCGCGGCGGCGGCAACGCCGGGCACAACGGCCTCAAATCCCTGACCCAGGAACTCGGCAGTCCGGATTTCGTCCGGCTGCGCCTGGGCATCGGCCGGCCCGAGCCGGGACGCGACGTGGCCGGCTACGTGCTCGAGCCCTTTCGCAGCGAGGAAATGGCCGTGGTGCGCCAGATTCTGCCAGCCGCCGTGGACGCCGTTTTCACGTATTTCGAGGAGGGCCTGGAGACGGCGATGAGTCGGGCCGGGGCTTTTACCGCCACATCCGGCTGAAAAACAGGCTCCATTTTCCGCTCGGCGCGCCTTATTCCCCCCCCAGGCTTTGAGCTTCACGACCGAATGCGTGGACACATGGCGGCAAGTGCGCTATTTTTACTCCTAGACGGCGATCGTGCAGGCATGATGCGCGATTTCCGAAAGGAGTCGAACGGTGTTTTCCGAGGAACAACTTGTCGTGTATCCGGCCCAGGGAGTGGGCAGGGTCGAACGTATCGAGACCCAAGTGATCGGCGGGACCTCGGCTGATTTCTTTATCGTTCGTATCCTTAGCAACAACGTCACGCTCATGGTGCCGGTGGCCAACGCCGAAAACGTGGGTCTGCGTCCGCTCTGTACGGCCGAGCAAGGACTGGCCATCATCGAGTCCCTCAAAGACCGGTCGGATTTTACCGGCTATACCGGCCAAAACTGGAATCGCCGTTACCGCGAATATTCCGAGAAACTGAAAAGCGGCGACCTGGCCGACGTGGCCTATGTGCTCAAGGAGTTGCTTCTAATCGGCCAGAACAAGGAACTTTCCTTTGGCGAGCGCCGATTGCTCGAACAGGCCACGAGCCTTTTGACCCTGGAGCTGGCCCTGGCTCTGGACAAAGACCAGCAGGAAATCAAAGACGTCATCAACGAGATTTTCGCCGACGTGCTGGCTCCGAAACCCGAGGAATGATCCGGGAGGGCGGCTCTTTTCAAACAAGGGCCGCCCACACGCTTGACAGACCCCGGAAAATGTATATGGATCGTTCCAGGCCGTTGTCGGTCTGTCCCCCACTGCCCTGGTCCCCGTAAAAAAGCGAGTTTATGCCGTTTCCCCTGTGGATCGGCTCCACTGAACTCACGCTGCATCGGGTTTTTTCTTTCACTTCAATACGCGCCTCTTTGCGCCGGGCTATTTCTGTGAGCAACGCACCAAAACGCCGTGGACGTCCGCCCCAGTCCCCACCCCCTCCCGCACCTTCCGATCCCGTCGAAAGCGACGACATCCTGCAACCACCTTCAGCGAAACCGGGCCTTATGGAGACGTCTATGAACCTCTCCGAACTGAAGCTTAAAAGCATGCCCGAGTTGATGGACCTGGCCGTCCAATACAACGTCGAGAATCCCAACGGCATGCGCAAGCAGGAGCTCATCTTCGCCCTGCTGCAAAGCTGCGCCTCGCAAAACGGGGCCATTTTCGGCGAAGGCGTGCTGGAAATCCTGCCCGACGGCTTCGGATTTCTGCGATCGCCCATGTACAGCTACATGCCGGGCCCCGACGACATCTACGTCTCGCCGTCCCAGATCCGCCGCTTCGGCCTGCGCAAGGGCGACGTGGTCTCCGGCCAGATCCGCCCGCCCAAGGAAGGCGAACGCTACTTCGCCCTGCTGCGCGTGGGCGAGATCGGCTTCGCCCCGCCCGAGGCCTCGCGAAACCTGGTGCTCTTCGACAACCTGACGCCGCTTTATCCTGACAAGCGCTACGTCATGGAAAACGGGGCGGAAAACTACTCGTCCCGGGTCATCGATCTCCTGACCCCCATCGGCCATGGGCAGCGCGGCATCATCGTCGCCCCGCCCCGCACCGGCAAGACCATGCTGCTGCAGACCATCGCCAACTCGATCAACGCCAACCGCCCCGACGTCTTCCTCATTGTCCTCTTGATCGACGAACGCCCCGAGGAAGTCACGGACATGGAACGCACGGTCAAGGCCGAGGTCGTCTCCTCCACCTTCGACGAACCGCCCCAGCGCCATGTGCAGGTCGCCGAGATGGTCATCGAAAAGGCCAAGCGGCTCGTCGAGCGCAAAATCGACGTGGTCATCCTGCTCGACAGCATCACCCGCCTCGGCCGCGCCTACAACGCCGTGACCCCCTCGTCCGGACGCGTGCTTTCCGGCGGCCTGGACGCCAACGCCCTGCAGCGGCCCAAGCGCTTTTTCGGCGCGGCCCGCAATATCGAGGGCGGCGGCTCGCTGACCATCATCGCCACGGCGCTCATCGACACCGGCTCCCGCATGGACGAAGTCATTTTCGAGGAGTTCAAGGGCACCGGCAACATGGAAATCTATCTGGACCGGCACCTGGCCGAAAAGCGCGTCTTCCCGGCCATCGACATCAACCGGTCCGGCACGCGCAAGGAAGAACTGCTGCTCGAAACCGACGTGCTCAACCGCGTCTGGATTCTGCGCAAGTTGCTCGCCCCCATGAGCCCCATCGATTCCATGGAGTTTTTGCTCGACAAAATGCGCGGCAGCAAAACCAATCGCGAATTCCTCGATCTCATGAACAGATAACCGGGGAAGGCTCCGGTTTTTCACCCGCCCGGGGAACGGCCGGCCCGCCGGCCGCTCCCCCCTCGCCGGGATTTTGCGCCCGTCTGCTCGAAAGCCGTATATTAAACATGGGTTAGGGAAACGCCTCCGGCTTTCCTTCCCGCCTGTATCGGGATATGTACCAGCCATGTCCGTCCAACGCTTCCGCTTCGTGCCGGGCGGGTCCCGGCGTCTGGCCGCAGCCCTGGCCGCCGTCTTTTTCTTTGTGACCGCGGTCCTTGTCCCCGCGGCCCAGGCCAGCTTTTTCTCCTTCGACCTCAAGGACGAGCGCGAACTCGGCGAGAAGTTCAATGCGCTGATCCGCGCCCGGATGCCGCTGATCGAAGACACCGAGGTCAACGATTACATCCAGGGCATCATCAACCGGCTGGTGCGGGTCAAACCGCCCATGGCCTTCCCCATCACCCTCGGCGTCATCAACAACAACGCCGTCAACGCGTTTGCCGGCCCGGCCGGCTACGTCTTCGTCTATACCGGCCTTCTGCTCCAGATGGATCACGAGTCCGAAGTGGCCGGCGTCCTGGCCCACGAACTGGGGCACGTCAGCCAGCAGCACATCGCCAAGCGCATGGGCGAAATGCAGGCCCTGTCCATCGGCCAGCTCGTCGGCGTCCTGGCCGGCGTGCTCCTCGGCCAGACAACCGGCAACCGGGACCTCGGCAGCGCCGTCGCCATCGGCTCGCAAGCGGCCTCGGCCCATGCCTACCTGAAATATTCCCGCGACGACGAACGCGAGGCCGACCAGGTCGGCATGAACACGCTCGTCGCCGCCGGCTACCGGCCCCAAGGGCTCGTCGACGCCTTCGAAACCATGCGCCGGCTGCGCTTCATGCAGGGCGGCGGCATCATTCCCACCTACCTGAGCACCCACCCCGGCCTCGAGGAACGCATGGGCTACCTCAGGGACCGGCTGAAGCTGCTGCCCAAAAACGTGCTCGACCGCAAGGACGACGACGTGGCCTTCAAGCGGGCCCAGATGCTGGTGCGCGCCCGCTACACCGATCCCAAGAACGCGGTGGCCTATTTCCGCAAGCTCGGGGACAAGGCCACCTGCCTGGACAAGCTCGGGCTGGCCATCGCCCTGTCCCGGTCCCTGGCCGACGTGAGTCAGGCCAAATCGGCCTTCGAGACGGCGCTTGCCTGCGGCGGCAAGGATGCGCTGGTGCTGCGCGAATCGGGCCGGTATTTCCTCAAAATCCGCGATTTCGCCCGGGCCAAGAGCCTGCTCCAGGCGGCCCTGCGGCAAAATCCCCGGGATATCGACGCCAACTACGAATACGGCCGCATGCTGGCCCAGGAAGGCAATTACAGGGAAGCCGTGCGCTACCTGGACCAGGTGCGCATGCGCGTGCCGGAGAACCCGGAAATCCGCGCCCTCTACGGACAAATTCTCGGCCAGGCCGGCGACATCTTTCACGCCTACCTCAACCTCACCTACGCCGCCATCTACGAGAACAATCCCCGCCAGGCCAAATTCCAGATGGACAAGGCCAAGGCCGCCGCCAAAAGCGACGACGACCGCCGCGAACTGGCCCGGCTCGAACAAACCATGAAGACACGTTCGGCCTACTGGAAAAAATCGCTGTTAGGAAATTAGACACGGCACGCGAAGGGGAAAGCCTTTCAAACGCGAGCGGGGACGCCCTTTGAGAGGGCGTCCCCGCTCGCGTTTGGGCTTTCTTCCATTCTCTCCCGGCCCTAGTCCCTGGTCCAGGAAAGCACTTGGCAGTTTTTTTCCAGGAGCGTGTGCAGTTCACGTTCGCGGGTTTCCGGCAGACCCTGGATGCGGATGGAGACGTCGCGGCGCGACGGGTCGGCCTGGTCGTAGGAAGACAGGATGCTGATGATGCGCGCCTCGTGGCCGCGCAGGGCGTCGAGCACGGGCTTGAGGCTCCCCTCGGCCGTGCCCAGGCGCAGCCCGATCTGAATCCCGCCCTGGTCGATGCCGGTGATGGACACGAGCAGCCGGAAGATGTCGGTGTCCGTGATGATGCCCACCACCTTGCCGGCCGCATCCACCACGGGGAGGCTGCCGATCTTGAGGTCGCGCATGATCAGCGCCGCCCGCTCCACCGTGTCCGTGGGCCGGAGGAAGCGCGGCGAGGCGGTCATGATGTTTTTGACCTTCATCTCCGAGAGCAGATAGGTCAGTTCGTACATGTCCAGGGAGGTGGCGTCCGAAGGCGAGGCCGCTTTCAGATCGCGCTCGGACACGATGCCGATGAGCTTGCCGTCCTTGTCCACGACGGGCAGACGGCGGATTTTGCGATCGCGCATCATTCGCCCGGCCTTGATCATGGACACGTCCCCGGTCGCCGTGACGACGTTTTGCGACATCCAATCCCCGACGAGCATCTGTCTGGCTCCTTGCGCTAAAGGTGAGGCGGACAGGGCCCCGAACGGGGCCCCCCGCCGGGATATCGTCAAATGCCCAGATAGGCCGTCTTGATGTGCGGGTTTTCGAGCAGCTGCCCGGCTTCGCCGGAAAGAGCCACCCGGCCGTGCTCCAGCACGTAGCCCCGGTCGGACAGTTTCAGCGAATGGTTCACGTCCTGTTCGACCAGAAGCACCGTGGTGCCGGTGTCGGCGATCTTGCGCAGCGTTTCGAAGATGGACTTGACCAGGATCGGGGCCAGGCCGAGCGACGGCTCGTCGAGCATGAGCAGCCCCGGCAGGGCCATAAGCCCCCGGCCGATGGCCACCATCTGCTGCTCGCCGCCGGAAAGCGTCATGGCCATCTGGTCCTGGCGTTCGAGCAGGCGCGGCAACAGCGCATGCACCTGGCGCAACGTCCTTTCCCGCTCCTTGTAGGCCCGTGGCGTGTAGGCGCCGATGGCCAGGTTCTCGGCCACGGTCATAAGCGAAAAAAGCCGCCGTCCCTCGGGCACCTGGACGATGCCGCGTTCGACGATGCGCTCGGGCGGCAGGCTCTGGATGGGCTCGCCCCGAAAGCGAATGATGCCCGAAGTCGGGGAGAGCAGGCCGGAGATGGTCTTGAGCAGCGTGGACTTGCCCGCGCCGTTGCCGCCGATGATGCTGACGACCTCCCCCTCCTCCACGGTCAGGGACAGGTCATTTATGACCTGGACGTCGCCGTAGGCCACGTCGATATGTTCCACGCTAAGCAGCGTCATAGTCGCCTCCCAGGTAGGCCTTGATGACGTTCTCGTCCCTGGTCACCTCTTCGGGGGTGCCCTCGGCGATCTTCTGGCCGAACTGGAGCACGGCCACCCGGTCGGAGAGGGCCATGACGGCGCGCATGATGTGCTCGATGACGAAGACCGTCACGCCCCGGTCGCGAAGTCCCTTGATGATGGCGATCATGTCGTCGACCTCGGTCGGGCGCAGACCGGCCATGACCTCGTCGAGAAGCAGCAACTCGGGGTTGGTTGCCAGCGCCTTGCCGATCTCCAGGCGCTTGCGGTCGGCGATGGTGAGGCTTCCGGCCAGACGGTCGCGCAAATCCCCGAGGCCCAGGGTGGCGATGACCTCCTCGGCCTTCTCCCGGGCCTTGTGGGTGGTGACGCTGTGGAGGAAGGCCCCGACCATGACATTATAGAGGACGGTTTTGGTGGCGAAGGGTTTGACGATCTGGAAGGTGCGGGCCAGCCCCATCTTGCACAGGTCCCAGGGCTTGCGGCCGTTTATGACCTCCCCCTTGAAGCGGATGGTCCCCTCGGTCGGCGCGTAGACGCCGGCCACGAGGTTGAAGACCGTGGATTTGCCCGCCCCGTTTGGGCCTATAAGGGCCATGATCTCGCCTTCGGCGATATGCAGGTCCAGGGAACTGACCGCCGTCAGTCCGCCGAAGTTCTTGGTCAGGGCCGTTATTTCAAGGATGTTGCTCATGCGGCTTCTCCCTTGGGGGTGTCGTCGCGGGTGATCTTGCGGGCGAGTTTGTCGTAGGCGGCGGCCAGCGGCGCGGTCAGGCCCTGCGGCTTGTAGAGCATGACCAGGATGAGGATGAGGCCGAAGATGACTAGGTGCAGGCCCGGCAGCATGTCGCTTAAATAGATGCGGGTGAACTCGTTTAAGGGCCGAAGCACCAGCGCGCCGATGACCGGGCCGGCGATGGTGCCCCGGCCGCCGATGAGCGCGATAAAGGCGATCTCGAAGGAGAGGTCGAGCCCCATGAGCCCCTTGGGATAGAAATAGAGCATGAGCTGGGCGTAGAAGGTGCCGGCCAGGGCCGTGAAGAAACATGACAAAGCCATGGCCAGAAGCTTGTAGTTGGCCACGTTGATGCCAAGGGCCCCGGCCGCTTCCGGCTCCTCGCCGCCGGCGGCCAGGTAATAGCCGATCTTGGACCGGGAGATGCCCCAGGTCAGGAACAGCACGAGGACCAGCATGACGAGAATGATGTAATAATAGGGCAGCTTGGACATGAACTGGTAATTCCAGAACGAGCCCTGCGTAAGCGGAATTAAAAGTCCCCGGGGTCCGTTGACGTGGAGCGGCCCGAGGTAGTTGATGTTTTCGACGATGACCCGGATGCCCTCGGCAAAGGCGATGGTGCACAGGCAGAAATAGGCCCCGCGCAACCGGAAGGTGGGGAGTCCCATGATGATGCCGACGATGGCGGCCAGCACCCCGCCGACCAACATGCCGAGCCAGGGCGAAACGCCGTATTGCAGGGTCAGGATGGTCGAGGTGTAGGCCCCGATGCCGACGAAGACGGAATGCCCGAGAGGCAGCACGCCGGCAAAGCCGCCGACCAGGTTCCACGACGTGGTCAGGTAGGCGTAGAAAAAGAGCAAAATGAGAATTTGCAGGTAGGTTGGCGAGGTGACCACCAGAGGCAGCCCGAAGGCGACCAGGGCGGCCAAGCCCAGAAGCGACGTGTCGAGTTGTTTTCGGCTCACGATGTCCCCTCCTACCAGTCCTGTTTGTTGCCGAAAAAACCCGAGGGTTTTACGAACAAAATAATAAGGAAAATTGCGTAGATGATCGCTTCGGTCCAGGTCGAGGCCATAAACTGGGAAAAGACCGATTCGACAAGGCCGATCACCAGGCCCCCGAGCAGCGCCCCGGGAATGCTGCCGAGCCCGCCGAGCACCACGATAATAAAGGCCCGGATGTCGAAGACCACGCCCACCGAGGGGTAGACGTAGTAAAACGGGATGAGCACGCAGCCGGCGATGCCGGCGATGGCCGTGCCGAGGCCAAAGGCGATGTTGTAGACCTTGTACTGGTCGATGCCCATGAGGTTGGCCGCCTCGCGGTCAAGGGCGGTGGCCCGAAGCGCCATGCCGATCTTGGTCTTGCGCATGAAAAGGGCCAGCCCCACGGCGGTCAGGATCGCCACCACGAAGCCGGAAAATTTCGGGATCGAGACGATATACGGCCCCAGCGCCATGGACTTGTTGGAAATGGCCGTGCGCACGGTGCGGTATTCGGCGCCGAAGCACATGAGCGCCAGGTTGTCGAGGACGTACCAGACGCCGGTGGTGACGATGATGACCGTCGCCGGCTCGCGCACTTCCCGCTCGGACTTGAACACGGGCTTTATCACCACGTCCTGGAGATAGTAGCCGAAGAAATAGAGGATTGGTGGAACGATAATAAGGGCCAGGTACGGGTGGATGCCCGTGAGCTTGATCAGCCAGTAGGCGCTGAACATGCCGACCATCAGCAGGGAGCCGTGGGCGAAGTTGATCACCTTCATCACCCCGAAGATCAGGGTGAGTCCGAGGGCGGTCAGCCCGTACATGGCGCCCATCATGAGGCCGTTTATGATTGACTGTATCACCTCGGTCATGAGGCCTTCTCTCCGGACGTTTGCTCCGGACCGCCGGGCGGCGGCGGTCCGGAGCGTTTGCGGCTTGCGGGGTTACTTGTTGGCCGGGAAGACCGGGGTGTAGCCGGCGCGACGGGCGGACTTCGGCCACACGGTCACGCGCTGGGGTTTGCCGTCGACCTTGGCCACCTGGACGATGACGATGCCGGCATTCTTGTTCTGGCCGTTCTTGTCGAACTCGACGCCGTCGTAGGAGACGATCATGGCCGGGCCGGTGGTGAGCTTGGTGGTGGCCAGGGCCTCGCGGAGCTTGGCCAGGTCGGTGGAGGCGGCGCGTTCCAGGGCGTCGGCGATGACGTACATGGAGGCGTAGGCGTCCACGGATTCGCCGGTCATGTCGTAGCCATACTTCTTCTTGAACTTGGCGTTGGCTTCCTTGGCCCCGGGCTTGTTGACGTCGGTGTTCCACTCGACCTCGTCGAAAAAGCCCATGGCGTTGTCGCCGGTATTCTCCAGGAACTTGGGATCGGCATGGCCGCCGCCGCTGGTCAGCACGACCTTGGGCTTGAGCTGCATTTCGGTCATGGTGTTGGTCAAGAGGATGGCGTCGGCGGCGTTGGAGACGAGCATCACGATGTCGGGATTGGCGGCCTTAAGCTTGGTCACGACCGGGGTCAGGTCCGTGGCCGTGGACGGATAGGGCTCGTCGAGCACGACCTTGTAGCCGTCCTTTTCGGCCAGCTTGCGCCATTTCTCGGCAAAGCCGGTGCCCCAGTCGCCGTTTTCGAAGACAAAGGCGATGGTCGTAAGCTTGGTGCCGGTTTCCGCCTGCATGTCCTTGAGGAAGCGGAACTGGTCGCGCACCCACCAGGAGTCCTTGGCGGCCACGCGGAAGATGTTCTTGAAGCCGCGCTCGGTGATGGTGTCGCGCACGGCCACGGGCACGACAAAGGGGATGCCGTAACGCTCGGCAACCTGGGTGGCCGGATAGGTGACGGCGGAGTTCCAGCAGCCGGTCAGGATGTTGACCTTCTCGGTGTTGATGAGCCGTTCGGTCTCGGTGACGCCAACCGTGGGGTCGGACTTGCTGTCGGCATAGATGAGGTCGAGCTTGGCCCCGCCTAAGGACTTGATGCCGCCGGCGGCGTTTATTTCCTCGACGGCCATTTCCCGGGCCTGCTTGCCCTGGACGCCGACCGAGGCCGACGGGCCGGACAGGGGCTCGACGTTGCCGATCTTGATCACCTTGTCGGCGGCGGCGGCCGGCGATGCGGCCAGGAAAAGCCCCAGCGCCGCGGCCAGGCAGCACGCTACCAGCGATCGTTTACCCTGCGATTTCATGCAATACCCCTTGGTTGACGGTTGCTGTCGGTCGGGCCTCGTCTATTTGCCGAGGTTCTTGGAAACCTCGCGGATGCCGCGTTCCATGATGTCCAGGCCGCGTGCGAGCTGCTCGTCGGTGATGACCAGCGGCATGAGCACGCGGATGCAGTTGCCGAAGTTGCCGCAGGAAAGCACGAGCAAGCCATTGTCCTGGCAGTACTTGACCACGCCCTTGGCCGCTTCGGGACAGGGCGCCTTGGTCGCCCGGTCGGAGACGAACTCCAGGGCGCGCATGGCCCCAAGGCCCCGGGCGTCGCCGATGACGGGGAATTCGTCCTTCCAGGCCTCGAACCGGGCTTTGAGCGTGTCGCCCAGGCGCACGGCCGCGCCCAGCAGGTCGTCCTGCTCGAAGGCGTCCATGACGGCGAGGCCGGCCCGGCAGGCCAGCGGGTTGCCGCCGTAGGTGCCGCCGATGCCGCCGACATGGACGGAATCCATGATGTCCGCCTTGCCGATGACGCCGGCCAGCGGTAGACCGCCGCCCATGCTCTTGGCCACGCTCATGAGGTCGGGCTCCACGCCGAAGTGCTCCATGGCAAAAAGCTTGGAGGTGCGGCCGAAGCCGGACTGGACCTCGTCGGCCACGAACACGATGCCGAACTCGTCGCAGATGGCCCGAAGCTTCACGAAGAATTCCGCCGGCGGCACGACGAAGCCGCCCTCGCCCTGGACCGGTTCGGCGATGATGCAGGCGATCTGTTCGGCGGCGGCGGTGCCGATGAAAAATTCGCGCATCTTGTCGGCGCAGGCCACGCCGCAGTCGGGATAGGAAAGCCCCAGCGGGCAGCGGTAGCAGTAGGCGTAGTACGGGTACTGGTAGACTTCCGAGGCCATGGGGCCGAAGGCGTACTTGTAGGGCTTGACCTTGCTGGTGAGGCTCATGGCCAGAAGCGTGCGGCCGTGGAAGGCGTTCTTCATGGACACCGCGCCGGGGCGGCCGGTGTGGCAGCGGGCGATTTTAACCGTGTTTTCCACGGCTTCGGAACCGCTATTGACAAAAAGGGCTTTTTTCGGGCTCTCGCCGGCGGCGGCCTCGCACACCCGGCGGGCCAGCTCCACGTACGGCTCGTACATGGTGATCATGGAGCAGGTGTGGAGGTACTTGTCCGCCTGGTCCTTGATGGCGGCCACGACGCGCGGGTGGCAGTGGCCGACGTTGAGCACGCCGATGCCGCCGACGAAATCGATGAATTCGCGGCCGGCGACATCGCGCAGCAAGGCGCCCTGGGCGGATTCGACGAAGAAGGGCGTGCCGTTGGGATGGCCCTTGGGGACATAACGTTCACGCAACGCTTGCAGTTGGCTCGCCTTGTCAGTGGTGTTCACGGAGCATCCTCGAAGTTGACGGTTGGGGGCAAAATCGCCGGTCTGCCATGAAGACCTAAACGTCAACTCGTTTCTGGAGCAAAAAACACGCCAGCCGAGTATTTTTAAAAAGCTATTTAATTTTAGTGTGTTGTAAAACAGCCACCCCTTTCAGGCCTTACGCTTGATTCATTAATGAATCGTCAAATTTGTTAAAATAATTACATAATAGGAAGTTACCCTTGATTCAATTATAAATCAAAAGAAACCCGCCCCCCGGCCATACCGAAAGGACGACCGGAAAACACCAGACACCGACCAGCGGGCCGGAGTGCAGCGAAAACGGCAAACGTAGCGGGATGGTTGTGGAAAGACGCCTTCTGCACGATCGAGGGAGGCATCCCGCCGGAGGCGCGGCAGCGGGAGGGCTCTGATTCAGAAGTGAATCAATCCCGATTCAGGGCGTACCGTTTGAGTTTGCGTACCACGGTGGCCTGGCTCACGCCAAGATAGGCGGCCATTTCCCGCGTGGTGCGGCAGGCGGCCATGGCCTCGCGCAAACGGCGCAGGTTCGTCTGGTCCGTGGACTCGGCCAGACTGCGCGGCGCGGCGTCCGCCCCGCCCTCCCCGGCATCTCCGGCGAGCGCCTCCTCCAGGGCGTCGGTGAGGTCGTCGTCCTCGCTCATGACGAAGGCCTTCTGGATCAGGCTCACCAGTTCGCGCACGTTGCCCGGAAAATCGTGGGCCTCAAGCAGCCGCATGGCCTTGGCCGAAAGGCGCTTGGCCTTGCCGTGCCGGACGTTTTGCTGGGCCAGGTAGAATTCGGCCAGGCCGAAGATGTCCTCGCGGCGCTCGCGCAGGGGCAGGATGCGCACCACGAAGGTGTTGAGCCGATAGTAGAGGTCCTTGCGGAAAAGCCGCCGCTCCACCAGGGACTCCATGTCGCAGTTGGTGGCCGCCACCACCCGGCATTCCACCACCCGGGACTCGGCCCCGCCAAGGCGGCGCAGCTCGTGATCGTCGAGATACTTGAGCAGCTTGGCCTGGACCGAGAGCGGAATGTCGCCCACCTCGTCGAGAAAAAGCGTGCCGCCCATGGCCAGCTCGATCAGCCCCGCCTTGCCGCTTTCCCGCGCCCCGGTGAAGGCCCCCCGCTCGTAGCCGAAGATCTCCGCCTCGAAGAGGTTTTCCGGCACCGCCGGGCAGTTGATCTGGATAAAGGGCTTCTTGGCCCGGGGGCTGACCTGGTGCAGGAATTTGGCGAGCAGTCCCTTGCCCGTGCCGGATTCGCCAAGAAGCAGGATGCGCGTCACGTCCATCTGGGCGAGTTTCAAAAGCGTGCGCAGGGTACGCTGCATTTGCGGACTGCGGGCCACGATATCTTTCTGGGACAGCTCGTAGAGCGAAAGCTCGGCCAGCTCGCTGCGGTAGCGCTCCTCCACCTTGCGGGCGTGCTGCAAGCCCTGGCGCAGGTTATTAAGCTCGGTCACGTCGCGTTCGTTGACCACCACCAGCGACACATGGCCGTCGGCGTCGAACACGGGCGAGGCCGTGACCAGCAGTTGCTTGCCCGTGCGGGTGATGTGCTGGATCATGCTGGCCTGCTTCTTGGTGGCCATGACCTCGACCGTGGCCGAGCGGTCCACCATGCCGTCGGCCACGATACAGGCCACGTCCTTGCCGATGTACGCGGCGGCCGCGACGGAATTGAGGCGCTCCGAGGCGGCGTTGATCTCCAGGATCACGCCATCGCCCGTACAGATCCAGATGCCGTCGGAGACCGAATCGAGCACGGAACGCAGCTGGTCGTCCACCACCGGGCCGCAGCCCCCTTGGGCGTCGCCGCACAGGATCGACGCGCCAGCGACGCGGCCGTCCGCGCCGGTGATGGGCACGATGCGGGCCGTGCGCACGTTGCCGGCCACGGCGAAGGTGGCGCAGGCCCCCTGCCCGCTGGCCAGGCAGCCGGCCGCCGCCTGCCACAGGTCGGGCCGCACCAGGGGCAAGGCGACGCCCGGGGCGGCCGTCTCCGGCCCAAGCAGGTTTCTCGCCGCCGGATTGGCCATGACCACCCGGCCGTCGGCGTCCACGGCGAGCAGGGCGCCGGTCAGCGCACGCAGGATGTCGGCGTCAGTAAAGGGGGCTGGCATGGGAGGTCCGCGAAATTTTTTTCGGGGCGCGGCAATCGGCCGGCGTCCCTGCCGCAAACTGGCACACAAGCGCCTTTGGAGGCAACCGCGACCTGCCCGCCAGAACCTTTTCCAACGAACGAAAAAGACGAAGCGACCCTTGCGCGCCGGCCGTGTCCGGGCTTATACGCCTGGACCCAATGGCCCCCCGGGCCTGCCGCGCGCGCTGCCCGACACGCGAAATGAAGTTCTATCCTATTTGTTTTATTTATTTTCATGGCAGCAGTCGTATCTCCGCGCACGGCGAACTCGGGCGTCAAACGCGTCAACGCACCAACAGGGGGAAGATCATGTTGCAGCTTTCCAATCCGCAACTTTTCCGCGAAGCCTGCCTTGTAAACGGCCAATGGGTCGCGGCGGCCAGCGGCGAAACCATGGAAGTGACCAACCCCGCCGACGGGTCCTTGGTCGGCCGTGTGCCCAAGCTCTCCGAAAAGGAAATCGAGGGCGTCATCGCGGCGGCGAGTGCGGCCTTTCGGCCCTGGGCGGCCCTGGCCGCGACGCAGCGCGCGGCGGTCCTGGAAAAATGGTACGGTCTGATTCTGGAGGCCGCCGACGATCTGGCGACCATCCTCACCACCGAACAGGGGAAGCCCTTGGCCGAGGCCAAGGGCGAGATCATGTACGCGGCGTCATTTATCAAGTGGTTCGCCGAGGAAGCCCGCCGCGTCTACGGCGACGTGATCCCCGCGCCCACGGCCGACAAGCGGCTGCTCGTGCTGAAGCAGCCCGTCGGCGTCACCGCCGCCATCACGCCCTGGAATTTCCCGGCCGCCATGATCACGAGAAAGGCCGGACCGGCGCTGGCCGCCGGCTGCTCCATGATCGTGCGCCCGGCCGCCCAGACGCCCTTCACCGCCCTGGCCCTGGCCGAGCTGGCCCAGCAAGCCGGCGTTCCGGCCGGCGTGTTCCAGGTCGTCACCGGCTCCTCGCGCGCCATCGGCGCCGTGCTGACGGCCAGCGACACCGTGCGCAAGCTGTCTTTCACCGGCTCCACCGAGGTCGGCCGCCTGCTCATGGCCCAGTGCGCCCCGACCATCAAGCGCATCTCCCTGGAGCTTGGCGGCAACGCCCCCTTCATCGTCTTCGACGACGCCGACCTCGACGCCGCCGTGGCCGGGGCCATCGCCTCGAAATACCGCAATGCCGGCCAGACCTGCGTGTGCGCCAACCGGCTCTACGTCCAGTCCGGGGTCTACGACGCCTTCGCGAAAAAGCTCGCCGACGCCGTGGCCGCCATGCCCATCGGCCGGGGCGACGCGCCGGGCGTCCAGATCGGCCCCATGATCGACGCCAAGGCTGTGGAAAAGGTGGAAAGCCACATCGCCGACGCCGTCTCCAAGGGCGCGAAAGTGGTTCTTGGCGGCAAGCGCCATGCCCTCGGCGGCAGCTTTTTCGAGCCCACCATCCTGACCGGCGTGACGCGCGAGATGCGCGTGGCCCGCGAGGAGACCTTCGGCCCCCTGGCCCCGCTTTTCCGCTTCGAGACCGAAGAGGAAGTCATCGCCGCGGCCAACGACACCGAGTATGGCCTGGCCGCCTACTTCTACACGGAAAACGCCGGCCGGGTCTGGCGCGTGGCCGAGGGCCTGGAATACGGCCTCGTCGGCCACAACACCGGACTGGTCTCCAACGAAGTCGCCCCCTTCGGCGGCGTCAAACAGTCCGGCATCGGCCGCGAAGGCTCCAAGTACGGCATCGACGAGTACCTGGAAATCAAATACGTCTGCACCTGTCTTGGGTAAGAGGGAAAAGAGATGCGAGAGGGGAAACCCTTTGAAAAGGGTTCTCCCCTCTCGCGCTCTCCCTTTCCTAAACTTTTTTCTTTTTTATCAATAGGATAATAGCGTATCCTGCCTGCGGTCAGTCCCAGGAAGCAGGCCCCTTGCGTCGCCGCAGGACCTCGGTTTCATCGGCACAAAAAAGGGTTGCGCCAACGTGGCGCAACCCTGCCTTCTCCTGCGCGGTCCGCGTGATCGCGGGGAAAAACGGCTTATTTCGTCAGCACGAGAACCGATGCGGTCGTGCCGACCCGAAGCGCCACTTCCTGCGGTTTTTTCGTGATATGCACCCGTACCGGCACGCGCTGCGCAAGCCGAATCCACTCGAATGTCGGGCTGATGGTGGGCAGAAGATCCTGCCCGCTCGAACCGTCCTCCTGGGTGATGCCCTGGCCAATGCTTTCCACCACGCCGGTAAGCGGCGTTTCCGGGTAGGACATGAGCGTCACCACGGCCTTGTCGCCTTTTCGAATGTTGTTGATGACGGTTTCCCGGAAATAGCCGGCGACCCAGAAGCTTCCCGCGTCGACCAACGCCAGAAGCGGTTGGTTCGCCACGGCCTGGCTTCCCAGGCGCAGGTTCAGATTGGTGACGTACCCGTCAACCGGAGCCCTGACCTTGGTGAATTCGAAATTCAGCTTGGCCTGCTCCCACTGGGCGACCGCCTCTCGCAAATGCGGATTGTTTTCGCCCGGCGCGCCCAGGGCCGCCTTGGCCTGCGCCAGTTCCGCGCTGGCCTGGAGCTTGGCCGCGCCCGCCTTGTCGAGTTGGGTTTCGGCCTGATTCAGGGCCGCCTGGGCGGTGATGGCGCTTTCCTGGCTCAGATCGTAATCCCGCCTGGCAATGGTGCCGTTGTCCACCAGGGTCTTGTTGCGGCCCAGATCCTTGTGCACTTCCTCGGAATGCGCCTTGGCGCTGGTCACCCCGAAGGAGGCGTTGCGCACCGTGGTGCGACTTTGCTCCAAAGCCGCCTCCGCGCTTTTGACCTGGGCTTCCAGGTTTTTGATCTCGTCGCGCGTCTTGTCCAGATTGGCCCGGGCCTGATCCAACGCCGCCTGGTACGTCCGGGGGTCGATCTCGAAAAGCACATCCCCCTTATGGACGAACTGGTTGTCGATGACGGGCAAACGCACGATGGGACCGGAAACGCGGGGCGCGATCTGGACGACATTGGCCCGGACCTTTCCGTCCCGTGTCCAGGGATCGAGCATGTATTGGCGGTACTTGAAGACGACCATGCCCAGGGCGGCCACGACGACCACCGTGGTGAGAAGCACTTTCCAGGAACGCAATTTCATGGATGTCACCTTATAAAAAGCAGGGATTCTATCGCCCCGGTCAAAATGACGACCAGGGCGAGAAACACGAGGGGTGGCGCGGCAAAAAACCGGGAAAGCCGGTACCGGGTCAGGGCCCGGGTCAACCAATAGGCCAGCAGCAGGCCAAGACCTCCCGCCACCAGCATGGGCGGCAGAAAAACTCCGGCCAGATTGACTTCATACGGTGCGGACAACATTTCCTTCTCCTTCATCCGGTTCAAAAGCGGGCTTCGCGCCACAAACCCCAATCGATGTCCGCCGCCAAGCCGGCATGGGCGACGAGCGCCTTGTAAAGTCCCCGGTAACTGCCGAGCAGCCGGTAGGCGTTGGTGTAATCATCTTCCGCGAAACCGTCCGGGAGCGCGCGCAAGGTTCCTTCCAACTGCGCCTCCATCGCCGCCAGCCGCAACCGCAGCATGCCCGGGGAGTCGACGTCGAAGCGCCCCCGCGCCCAGGGCCCGAGCAATTCCCCAATGGCCGTGGTCCATTGCCCCACTTCGTCGGCGCAATATCGCCAGAGCGGTTGGGGGCGTTTTCCGGCATCGGCAAGCATCTTAAAGCGATAGGTGATGGTATTGAGGCTCGAAACCAAAGCGGCGGCCTTTTCCGGCGGATTGGCGGGCATCAGCCCGTAATCGATACCCGCGGCCCAACCGCCGACCTTGCCGACCGAGGTCTGCATGGCCCCGAGCAAAGGCGAAGCGTTCCGCTTCCCGGCATCACGGCCGGAAAAATGCCCGAAAAGGGAGGCGACCCGCTCGGCCTGGCGGAAGAAACGTGTCGTGACGCGCACGAACATCTTTTCCGGGCGCAAGGAAAACGGAATGACGGAAACCGCCCCGGCAAAAATCATGCTGCCCAGCATGGCCACGGCGTTGTTGGCAAAGACAGCAAAATCGTACTGTTGCTGCGACTGCATATTGGTCAGCATGATAAATGGAACGATGGCGGCCATCTTCAACATGGTCGCGCGGGGGTCCCAAAAGGCGTAATAAATGAGGACCGTAAAAATAAAGAGCAGTACGGACAGCTCGAAATAGCCGGAAAGCCGCGGCATGACGAAGATATAAAGCACACTGGCCAGGACGACGCCGATACTGTTGGCAAGGACGAACTTCGGCCAGTTCATTTGCGGCGTCATCAACCCGATCAAAGCGTGCACGCCCACAAACACCACAAACATCATATCGCCCGGCGGATCGACGTAGATCCAGGCCAGCGCGCCCAGCCAGAGGCTGGCCATGATGCGTATGGCGGCCGCGAAGCTGTCGCCGTCGGGCCGGCGCGCCACGGCCGCGGGGAGCTGTGGCGGCTTGATGCGTTCGCGCGGCGGCAGCCTGATGATCCGCAGGCAATCGCCGATGTCGAAGCTGAGGCGCTCGACCCGTAACAGGGTATGGACGACATCGCGCAGGGCCGTCTGCTGGAAATGAGGCAAGGCCGCGAACAAGTCCTGGTCGATGACCAGTTCCACCCGGGGAGGAACCGCCGGCGGATTGTCGTTTTCCTCGAACACGGTCAGTTTCGCCAGACGCTGCCGCAACGCCCGGCGAAAGTCCGGCAGGGCCGGCACCAGGGCGACGATATCGCACCCGGCCAAGTCGGGCAGCTCCTCCCGCCACAGCTCCAGGGACTCCATCATTTCCTGGCACAAGGCGACCAGTTGCCACCACCACCCCTTGGCCTCATGGATTTCGAATTGCTCCGTCTCGGCCGCATAAAGCCGCCGCTTCCATTGGCTGAGAAGCTGCGCCTCCAGGCTGTACCAGTTCTCCGCGCCGTTTAAGGCATCCGGATACAGCATTCTGGAAAAATGGTGGTCCGCTACTTTCGCCTGTACGCCAAAAAGGCTTTTGACCAAGCGATGGACATCGGAGGCGCACTGCTGCGGCCAGATGAAAACCGAGACGAGCGCATACACGATGATGCCGAGCGCCGTCTCCTCCATGCGAACCGTGGCCGTATAAAAGACATGCTGTGATCCGCCGGCCACATTGGCCCCGACAAGAATGGCGACGTAGCTGGTGATGAACCAGAAATACACGTAACGGGAGAGGGTGATGCGGTAGGCGCAAAACCCCATAACCAGCGACAGAAAACCGATGAAAGCCCACCGCTCTTGTGGAAAAAGGCTCACGCACAATATGCCGAGAATGCCGCCGAACAGGGTCCCGAGCAAACGGTGCACGCCCTTGTTGATGGATTCACCGACAGTTGGCATGCTGACCACCGCCACGGCGAGTCCGGCCCAATACGGATTGGTCCATCCCATGCCCATGGCCAGGCCGCAGGCGATGCTGAGCGCCAGACCGGTTTTGACGGCTTCGCGAAACGGAAGCGAAAGCTGCGACATACGTATTCGTGCCTCAACCGGCGAGTGGCTTTGTCCGGACGCCAGCCTGCCGGGATAACGGTTCATGCCAGGGACCGGGCGGGCCGGGCCGCCGCATGTCCCAGGGAACGCCCCCCGCGTGGCAACACGCACGCACGATGCACGCACGCCCCACGGCGTGTTCCCTTTTTGCCCTTGTGGCCTTTTCCTTTGTAAAATCGGTGGGTCTTGTCAGATAGTACGAGATCGATTCCGAATGGCATAAGGCTGTGGGTCAACTTCTTCTACAGGTGTAGACCTCTTTTGACGGAATGTCTACGATCGTATACATTAAAAATCTGCTACGCAACCGGGTACCAACGCACGGGGCCGCACCGCGAGCACCGCACACCGCCAAGGCTCCCGGCGGCAAGGCCAGGAGCCCCGCGCACACCACAGCCAACTAAACGGCCAGGCCGTTTCCAGGCTGCCGGGAAAAGTCGTGGAAAGCACAGGAAAAAACACACCGAAACAATCCCCCCAACGGCATCGCAACGCCCAGGCCACGCGCCAGGCGATTTTGGACTCGGCGCGCCTGGCCTTTACCCGTTTCGGCTACGACGGCGTCGGGGTGCGGGAAATCGCCAAGGACGCCGGTGTGACGGCGATGCTCGTCAATCGCTATTTCGGCTCGAAGGAATTGCTGTTCCAGGAGGTCGTCGAAGTGACGCTGTCCGGGCCCGGCGTCTTAAGCGAGATCATCAAGCCCGGGGACGATCCCGCGACATTGAGCCGGAATGTGGCCGCCCGCCTCATCGCCAAATCCGTACCGGGGCTAACCCCGGACGGCATCCTGATCCTGCTGCGCTCGGCGGCGAACAAGCAGGCAGCGACGATTCTGCGGGAAAACGCCTTGCGCTACCTCAAGCCGGTGGCCGACCAGTTCCAGGGGGCCATGCCCGAAATGCGGACCGCCATGCTGCTGTCGATCATCGCCGGCTTCCAGCTCATGCGCCAGATCATCGCCCTGCCGGGACTGGCCGAGGCAAGCTCCGCCGACCTGACGGCCCAGCTCGAAGACCTGATTCGCTGCCTTGCCGAGGCCAGGGAGAAATAATCCGGCAACATACAGGCAGCCTTCCCGATTCCATCAGATCGGCCTTGGCGAACGCCTTTCGCGGCGGCTTCGAAAACGAAATAGAGGTCTCTTCGTGACCGCCATCCCCCTGCCGCCGTGCGGGAACCGGGGCAAGTCTCCGGTTCCGGGCAAGGTTAGGCCATGCCTTTCAAAAAACGCCCTTCGGACGGAAGCCGACTGACAACCGAGCCGCCCTGCGCCTCGGCCAGCCGCAAGACCACATCGTAGGCCGCCAGATACAAAAAGACATACCGGGAGACAAACGAGGTCAGGTCGTAGTCCACCAGACCGTGGATGGCCAACTCCGACACCACGGCCGTCAGCGTGGCGAAGAACATGACCAGGGTGAAATCCCTGGAGGCGCGAAAACCGTCCGGCGGCCGCAACAGCCAGACTTCATAGCGGTCAAACACCGGCCTGCTCCGCCAAACGAAGGTAACGATCCAAAAGGCGAGCAGAAACAGGCCGAACACGCCCATGTCGAAGAAAAAAGCCAAATAGAGGTTGTGCACCTCAAAAACCTTGACGTCATAGGTAAATCCGCCCGCGCCAAGTCCGCCTAAAAGCGTGCCCGGCTCCTCGCCCATATCGCGAAACCCCGCCTTCCAGATCTTGAAGCGCGTGGACAGGCCGGTGGCGTCGCTGTCGCTGCTCGACGAGGCCTTCTTCTTGCTGAAAAGCAGTTCGCCGGTATAGCCGAAGCCCACCATGAGCCGGTCGATGTACTCGGGCGAGGTCACGAGGATGCCGATCACCAGCACCCCGACAAAGAGCGTCGTTTTCTTGAGGAACCGCCGGCGGGTCAGGGGATGGACCAGCAAAAAGAGCACCGCCGCGCCGAGAAAGCCGAGCAGCGCCCCACGACTGGCCGGCAGCAGCATGGTGCAGAAAAAATACATCGCGGCCAGGGCCCACACGATGCGACGCCCCCTGGTCCGGGCCAGCACGGCATAGCCGGCGGCCAGGATGCTGGCCACGGCGAGAAGGCCGGCGCTCTGGTTCCAGGATTCGATCCCGCCGGCCCGGATCGTGTAGAAATGCAGTTCGAGGGCGAACTTCGAGGTGAAGTAGCGATGCAGGTCATAGCTGTACGTCGTGGCGGCGATGACGCCCGCCGAGGTCATCAGGGCGCTGGCCATGATCGTTTTAAAAAGGATGTCGGCCTTGCACTCGGTATCCACAAGCAGGACCAGGCAATAGTACAGGGCGACATTGAGAACGAGCCGGAACACATTGGCCAGGCCCCAGTAGAAATGCGGCGTCCAGAGCAAGGTGAGGGTCTCGACGCAGAAAATAAGCAATATGACCGGCAGAAACGATGAAGCCACCTTCAGGCGCTGCTTGTGCAGGGCCGCCTGGCCCAGTATCCCCAGGCAGGTGCAGCCAAGCGGTATGTAATAGGGATAAAAATGGATCTGTAAGGTGTTGACCACCAGGTAAAAGGCGTTGGCGGTCGCGATGATCAGGGTGAACACCGTCACCATCAGCCCGAACAGTGGGCTGACCATGGAGGCTACCCCCAGCGCCAGCACGGCCAGACCGGAAAGGCTGGCCCACCAGGGAACCTCACACAGCGCCGCCGCGACAAGCAGCAGCAGCGCCGCGCTCAGCGCAATGCACGTCCGTTGGATCGATGTTTGCGGGTATGTTGCCAATATTGTAATGCAAAAGGGATGCGAGAGGGGAAACCCTTTTCAAAATGGGTTCTCCCCTCTCGCGCGCTCCCCTTCCTCAAATTTTTACCGCTGCGGCCATGCCCTCACTACGGGGTCGTCGCGCCCGGCGCGGTCCCCCCGCAGTCCTGCGGACACACGCCCTTGGAACGCTCGAAATCGTCGCAGATGCCGTCGCCACATTTGCCGGCCGGCTTGCCGGACACGCCCCCCCCGCCGCCGGACGCACTCATGGGGGCAGCGGGTGCATACGAACTTCCCCCGGATGGTTGACCCGTCGTACTCCCGCAGTCCTGCGCGCACACGCCATGGGACCGCTCGAAGTCGTCGCAGACCCCGTCGCCGCACTTGCCGGCCGGCTTGCCGGACAGGCCCGCCCCGCCGCCGGACGCGCCCATGGGGGCCGCGGGCGCGTGCGAGCTTCCCCCGGACGGTTGGCCCGTCGTAGCCCCGCAGTCCTGCGGGCACACGTCCTTGGAACGTTCGAAATCGTCGCACACGCCGTCGCCGCATTTACCGGCCGGCTTGCCGGACAGGCCCTTCCCCCGGCCCGATGGCACCAGGGGAGCGGCAGGCGCGCCTTGGGGCGCGTGTCCCCGGCAGGCGGCCAGCTCTTCTGGGGTCACCGTGCCGTCGCCGTTGGCGTCGCATTCGCCGCCGGTGTGGCAATAATTGAAATAGGCCAGATCGATCAGGCCGCAGCCCTCAGGCCGGGACGGGCCGGCGTCGCAACGATTTTGCCGGCGCAGCTCGCGGATCGGGTCGCAGGGGCCGGCCCCGGGCGCGGGTTTGTAGGCCGCGATGGCCCGCTCGGCCGCCTTGGCTTCCCCCGAGAACCAAGTGGGCAGCCAATGGTCGCTCGTCCCCGAATCGAGCAGGTCCACGGCGTAGCCCATGATGCCGCCAAGGCTTTTGACGCTATAGCCCAGGGCGGTGATGTAGTTGATTTGCTCCGGGGTCTCCCAGCGGCCGTTTACCGGCGTGCGCTGGGGACTGTTTTCCGCCGCCACCAGGGCCAGCTTACCCTGCCGGACGATGCCCTCCACGGAATGGAGAATGGTGTAGAACTGGTTGACCTCGTGAAAAAGCGGCCTTCCGAAGAGCGGATGCGGGTTGAAGAAAATACCGTCGATGTCCGGCTGTTGCCGGGCGCTGGCCCGGGCCCGGGCATTGAAAAGGAGCACGTGCGCCCCATCGAGCTTTTTGATCAGTCCGGCGTAATAGGCCGTGTCCGAGTCCCGGGCGTGGACGCGGAAGGCGTAGAAATCCATGCCCTTGGCCGTCAGCACCGTGGCCGGGTCGATGCCGCGATCGATGGCCGGGTCCGGAAAGGGCTCCCGGGAAAAGGCGGCCGGGTCGCGCACAAGCTCTTGCGGAGGCGGCGTGCGGAAGCTGGCCAGGGACACGCCGGGATCGTTCCAGGCCCGGCGCAGGGCCGCGTCGGAGCCGTACTTGCGCTTCAACCAATCCCGGAAACGGGCGGTAAAATCCGGCGAATAATCGGTGAACATCATGGGCTTGCGGCCAAGGCCACGGCCGCCGCCGGGCGCGTCGACGACGATGTAGTTGGGACCATAGGCATCCTCGCCGGTGGGTCCCAGGCCGAAGGCCCAGCCAATAAGGGCCGGATGCGTCCGGTAACGCGCGACCAGGGCCGAAAGAAACGGCGTGTAATCGCGGCGCACGGCCAGGCTGCCCATGCTGGGGTTGCCGTAGGCCGTGCCGTAGGCGTCGGTCTCGCACAGGGCGCAACGGGAATGTTCCTGATAGCCCGCGTTGGCGGGAAATCCCTGTTCGGCCAGCCACCACCCGGGCAGGAAGTGGTTGAGGGAGGTCTTGACCACCACCCCGACCCCGCGCGACCGGGCGTAGTCCATGAAGGCATCGAAGGGGGCGAAATCGTAGACCTTGGCGGGATTGGCCGGACGCTTGGCCGCGCCGTCCACATCGCCCCACCAGATGCTCGCCATGACCACCCGCACTCCTTGGGAAACGGCCGTATCGACCACGCGCCGCATGGCCGCGACCCAGCGGGGGGCCCGGTAATCCGGCTGGTTGGGAATCGGATGCCCCTTGGAGGGATAGTAGTAGACCTCGTAAAATCCCGACGCGGGAGCTTCCCGGCCGCCCACGACCAGTTGGGGCAGGCCGTTTACGACGCGCACGGCGCTGTCCGCCGCCAGACTCCCGCCGGGCGCGCCAAGCCCCAGGCAGGACAACGCCGCCACGGCCAACAGGATATGAAAAAACCTCGTGCGCATCACGCTCCTCCGAACCGGTCCCAAGAACGGTTCCCGGCTGGCGTCATGTCCTCGAACGCCATCCCAGTCATTTGCGAGGACAACACGTTCGTGTTTTGCAAGGGGCACACAACCCCTGATACGGCGGTTTAGCCCACGGCAACGGCGAGCTGCTGTTCCAGGGGGACCGAGGTCGAAAAAGCCAGTGAGCCCGGAGAGCCGCTCGAAACGAGTTCCCGCCCCGCCGTCAGGTCCTTGCCCAAAAAGCCGGCAAAATCGTAGCCATACCACACGGCCCGAAACACGTTGTTGGCGCTGCCCTGCCCGTCGCCGGGGATCGCCTGTCCCTGGTTGAGCAGGCCTCTATCGGTGTCGGGATTGACGTATTTCCAGACCACGTTGCCGCCCGAATCCACTTCCTCGAAGGTGCCGGATGCGCCGAGGGTAATAAGCGTATTGCCGCTCGGCAGGCGCTGGGCTCCGGAAACGTAGGCGGAATAGAAATCCGGGTCGTCGTATTGGGGATAGGTCCAGACGATTTCCGGGTCGGCAAAGGAGCCATCCGCCTTCTTCAGGTAATTCCCCTTCTCGTCCACGGGCAGGCGCAGCTCGAGCACGTGGGAATATTCGCCGTCCGGGCACTGCCAGCCGTTGTCGAACACCAGGATATTGCCGGCCCCGGGCAGGCCCCCGGCAATCCACTGGGCGTCGTGCTGGCCGTAGAGAAGCTGCTCCGAGGCGTCGCCGGCGCCTGCGGCCTGGGGATTGCCGAAACGGTAGAGCAGGTCGCCGCCGTGGCTGGAATTCCCGCCGGTATGCCCGGCGGCTTCGGCCGTGGTGGTGCTGTGGTCGATGATCCAGACCTCGTTTAAGGTATGCACGCTGATGAGGATCTGGTCGGTTTGCGCATCGTAGTCCACGGCGTTGACGTGGGTCCAGTCCGGGTCGGCCCCGCCGGTGCCCTTGACCGGCGTGCCGGTGTAATTGATGTCTATACGCTCCGGATGGTCCGCGACCGCGCCGTAGTTGGACAGGCCGGGATTGATGTCCTGGATCAGATGGTCGAAGGCGTGCCATTCCCACACCTTCACGCCGGAGGTGGGGCCCGTCTTCTGGATCTCCACGATGCTGTCGACGAGCAGCCCGTCCGAGGAGAACGCCGCCGAGTCGCGGCCGGCGGCCATGGCTTCGGCCCTCGATTTGTGTTCCCAGGAAATGATGAGCAGGTTGCCGCTTGGCATGACGCAGACGTCATGATGCTGGCTGTAGTCGTCGCCGATGTATTCGTAGCTCCAGACGGGATTGCCGGCCCAGTCGTACTCCTCGATCACGCCTCCCGAAGAGGCGTGGAGCGAAATACTGTATTCGTTGAGATAGGCGATGCCGGTGCGCAACAGGTCGCCGTTGGCCAGAAGATAGGCCGGCCCGGCCGAGGTATAGTCGCTGGTCCAGGCATTGACGACCCGTCCCTGGTTGTCGATCAGATACGTGCCATAGCCGAGCATGGTGCCATAAAGGGTCAGCCCGGCGTCGGAAAAGGCGCTGTTCGTGAAGAGCCCGACAGTCTGGGCATCCACGTTCACGTTGGTTTTCGTATCAGGCATGCTCTTTTTTTAAAGCCAAAACGAGGTCGTGTCACGGGAAAACTGGCTTGACCGGGATCGCCTGACGACGCGGGGACAAGCTCCATCGGCACGTCCCCTGCCGGGGCTCGCCTTGCCGAACCCGCTCGAATTCCCTAAAGACACATTATGCGCATCGGCCTGATACGGACATGCCCGCCAGCAGTCGCCCAACGCGGCATCCCGACGGGCTGACCCATGGAACTGCGCCACTTCCTGCGCCTGCTCTGGCGACGTCGACGGCCGATGTTTTGGGCCTTCGCGCCCCTCTTCCTCGTCCTGGCCACCCTCGCCCTGCTCGCCGAACCCCAATACGTCGCCACGGCCAAGGTCTTCCTCGGCCATTCCCCCAACAAGGCCAGCCTGCTGGCCCAGTTGACCCTGAACTCGACGACGCAAAACGCCGCATCCCTCACCGACACCGAGCGCGACAGCTACGAAACCCTGGCCAACACCGCGCTGGTGTTGCGCCCGCTGATCGACGAAGAGCACCTGACCCGCAAGCGCAAGTCCTTGCAGATTCTCGAGCTCGTGCCCTTCGTGCGCGGGCTCATCGACCGCTTTTGGCCCCGGCTCGGCCGGCGCGACCTGACCTATGAGGAACTGGCCAACAAATCGCTTGTCCACATGCTGTTCCCCCGGCCCTCCATCACGGCGGCCATGGCGGAGGATGCCGACATTCTGGAATTTACCGCCTCGGCCGGGTCCATGGAGCGCTCCATCGCCCTGGCCAACGCCGCCGCCCGGTCGTTTACGGCCCGCGAAAACGCCATGCGCCAGGAAGAATGCCGCGCCATGGCCCAGGCGGCGGCAAACGCCCTGCCCCGGGCCCGGGCCGAGTACGCGAAACGTCTGGCCGCGGAAAGCGCGATACGCCGCCGGGAAAAGGCCGTGGACCTGTCCCAGGAAGCCAAACAGATCGTCACCCGCTCCTTCCTCCTGACCGGCGATCGCGACGCCAACCGCCTCGCCCTGCTCAAGGCCCGGGCCATGGCGGAGAGCGTGGCCGCGCAGCTGGCAGGCCAGCCGCAGCTGAAAAAGGCCACGACCGTCAGCCAGCGCTCGGAGACCGTCGACAGCCTCAAGACGACCCTGCGCGACCTGTACCTGGACAGGGCCTCGGCCCTGACGCGGCTGACCGCCGCCCATCCGGCCGTCAAGGAAATCGAGGCCAAGATCGCCGAGGCCAAGCGCCTGCTCAAAAACGAGGCGCTGCGGGTTTTCGGCTCCGAAACCGCGTCCCAGGGCCAGACATCCCGCTATCTGCACGAGCGTCTGGCCGAATACACGGCCGACCTCGCCGGTTACGAGTCCCAGGACGCGGCCTATGCCACGCTCCTGGCCGAACTGGACAAAACCGTCCGGGCCTATCCCGGCCGTGCGGCCGCCGTGGCCCTGGCCGGCAACCAGGTCAAGGCGGCCCAGACCTTTCTGTCGAGCCTCAGCCAATTGCACAGTGCAGCCGCCCTCGGCCAACACCTGAACCTGTCCCTGGCCCGCATGGCCGAACCGGCCGCCATGCCGGACAAGATCGACGAGCACATACGACCGAGGCTCTCGTTCATGCTGGCCCTGGGCCTTGCCCTGGGCGTGTTTCTGGCCCTGGCCGCAGCGCTTGTGGCCGAGTACGTCGATGCGGCCGTGACGCGTCCGAAGTCGCTGGCCATGGCCGGAGGCTTCCGCCTCCCCGCCGTGCCCCGGGGCGACCTTGGGCCTCGGACCCAGGCATTGCGCCGCCTGCGCGAGGCCCTGTTTTCCGGGAAAGGCACCGACCCGCGTTGCCTCCTGGTCACCGCGCCGTCCCAGACGGACGGCGAAACGTCCCTGGAACTGGCGCTGGGGCTGGCCACGGCCCTGGCCCGAAGCGGCCGGCGGACCGTGCTGGCGGATACTCGCCTGGGCAACGACGCCTCGGGACGGCTGGCCGGCGTCGGCCCGGGGCCGGGACTGGCCGCCGCGCTGGCCGGGGAAACGTCCCTCGAGGAAGCCCTCGCGCCCCAGGCCCAAAAAAACCTGTTCGTGCTGCCGTCCGGCACGCCGCCGCCCTCCCCGCAAGCCGCCGACCGTCTAATTGATGGCCCGCGACTGGACACAGCGCTTTCCCGACTGGCCGAAACCTTCGAGGCCGTGGTCCTTTGCGCCGCGCCTGTGGCAGCCTCGGGCGACGCCTTGCGCCTGGCCCGGTCGGCCGACGCCGTACTTCTGGTCGTCACCCGGGGCCGGACGCCGCGTCCCGCCCTGGCCGTTGCCGCCGCCCGGATGCAGGCCGCCTCGGCCAGGACGCCCCAGATCGTCTATTTCGACGCGCCGCAGGACGCACCCACACGCCGCCAGGGATGGGAGGCGCTTCGAAACCGTTTTTTTCAAAAGCGGCTACGGGAGGGGAAAACCATATAAGCCCCGTCACATGGACATCTTCCTTGGCGATATGGTATTTCCCGTATCCTCCCCCATGGTTGCTTCTCCTTGGAGGATACAAGGATGGATGGCGCTCCCGGCGCCCTCCGTCGCCCGGAAGCGATGGACATGCGGAGGCGTGACAAATACGCCCAATCCTGGGCTCGGGCCGTAATGAGGATTACCCATGAAAGCCTTTTTCTCCGGCTCCATTCACAAAAACCTGACCTTCCTCGTCTTGCTGGTCGCCCTGCCGGCCATGGCGCTCGGCGCCTACACCATGTTCGAAAGCCGCCTGCACGCCGAGCGGGACGCCCGGCAAAATACGATGAACCTCCTGCGCAGCCTGACGTCCATGCAGACCGGCATCGTCAGCGAGGCCAAGCTGCTGCTCACGACCCTGGGGCATCTCCCCGAAGTGGAAATCGGCTACCGGGCAGCCTGCAACCAGCGTTTCACCGTGCTGCTCGGTGAGCATCCCGAGTTGTCCAACATCTTTCTGACCAACCAGGCCGGCATCGTCATCGCTTCGGGCCTGCCTGCCTTTCTCGGCAAGGACCTCTCAGACCGGTTTTATTTCAAGGAAGCCATGGCCAGCCGGAACTTCAGCGCGGGAGTTTTCAATGTCGGACGGGCCTCGGGTCTGCCCATCCAAGTCTTCACCCTCCCCGTCGGGGACGGGGAATCGCGGTATGTCGGCGTCATCGGCGATTCCTTCAAGCTGCAATTCTATCACAAGTTCCTCGACAGGCTGGATGTGCCGCCCCAGGCCCGGGTGGGCCTTTATGACCGCAACGGCCTGCGCATGCTGTCCTATCCGTCCGACAAGGCGCGCCCCCTGGGGGCCCCCCTGGATGCGGACCTGTGGCGGCGCATTGCCGATGCGCCCGCGGACGAAGGGATACTCGACGACCACCGGCAGGACGGACAACGGGACCTGGTGGCCTATGCCCGGCTGCGTCTGCGATCCACGGAGCCGCCCTACGCGACCATCGTCGTTTCCATGGACTGGCAGGATGCCTTCCGGGAGGCGCGCAATCGTTTTATCCGCTCCATGGCGCTGATGGCCCTGGTGGTGGCGGTGACGCTGCTCGTGGCTTGGCGCATGGGCCGGGTGGCGGTTCTGGCCGGCCTCGACAGCCTCATGGACGCGTCGGACCGCCTGGGCAAGGGGGACCTGGCCGCCCGGGCCCAGGCCGATTCCGGCAGTCTGGAGATCCGGCGGCTTGCCGCGACATTTAACGGCATGGCCCAGGGCCTCGAGACGCGGGCGGAGCAGTTGCGGCTGCGCGACCGGGAACTGGCCAAAATACAAAATCTGCTCAACAACATCCTCGAATCCATGCCCTCGGCCATCATCGCCCTGGACGAAGAAGGGCTCGTGACCCATTTCAACGGCAGCGCCCAGGCCATGTGCGCCCTGTCGCCGGAAAAGGCCATGGGCCGCCCGCCGACCGATGTCCTGCCGCTGCTGTCGGCCCATCTGGACAAGCTGCAACTGGCCCTGCGCCAGCGGCAAGTCCAGCGCGTGGAGCACGAGCGCCTGCGTGTCGACGGTGTGGAGCACCTCTTCGACCTCCAGTTCTATCCGCTCGTGGCCAATGGCGTAAACGGCGCGGTCATCCGCCTCGACGACGTCACGGAACGCGAACGCCTGCGCGAAATGATGATCCAATCGGAAAAGATGGCTTCGGTCGGGGGACTGGCCGCCGGCATGGCCCACGAGATCAACAACCCGCTCAGTTCCATCCTCCAGGCGGCCCAGGTCTGCCTCATGCAGTGCGACCCCGCCATCGAGGCCAACCGCAAGGCCGCAATGGAGTGCGACTGCACCATCGAGGCCGTGGGTTGCTACATGGAGCGGCGGCGCATCGTGAAATTCCTGGAAGGCATCCGGGACGCGGGCAAACGGGCGGCCCAGATCGTGTCCAGCATGCTGGAATTCTCCCGCAAGAGCGACTCGCGCCGAAGCCCTGCGGACATAAACGCCGTGCTGGAGCACAGCCTGGCCCTGGCCGCCACGGATTACGATCTGAAAAAGAAATACGATTTCCGGCACATCGACATCATCCGGGACTATGCCCCCGACCTCCCGGAAATCCAATGCATCCGGACCGAAGTCGAGCAGGTCCTGCTCAACCTGTTCAAAAACGCCGCCCAGGCCATGTCCGCCAATCCCGCCCCCGGCCGCAAGCCGGCCATCACCGTGCGGACCCGGCTTCGGGACGACCATGTGCGCATCGAGGTGGGCGACAACGGCCCAGGTATGGAGGAATTCGTCCGCACCCGGGTTTTCGAACCCTTCTTCACCACCAAGGAGCCTGGCGAGGGCACGGGGCTCGGGCTGTCCGTTTCCTATTTCATTATCACCACCAACCACGGCGGCACGATCCGGGTGGACTCCCAACCGGGGCAGGGCGCCACCTTCATCATCGAACTGCCGCTTGCGGGGCGCGCATGACCGGCCATCCCATCACCATTCTCGTCGTCGACGACGAGGAGACCATCCGCGACAGCCTGCAGATTTTCCTGGAGGCCCGGGGATGGGACGTGCTGACGGCGGCAAGCGCGGAGCAGGCCCTGGAGGTCCTGGCCAGCCGGCCCTTGGACGCCGCCATCGTGGACATCCGCCTGCCGGGCCAAAGCGGCGACGCCATGATCCTCGCCGCCTCCCCGCGCTATCCCGCCGTGAAATGGGTCATCTGCACCGGCTCCATGGAATTCGCCCCCGGGCCCGAACTGACCGCCGTTGGCGTGACGGCGCAGGACGTTTTCACCAAACCCGTCGCCGATATGGGGCTGCTCGCGGACCGACTCGAGCAGCTGCTGCGATAAAGGACATCGCCCATGACCGCCGCCTCCGTCCGCATCCTGACCATCGACGACGAGGACATGATCCGGGAGACCATTGCCGTCTACCTGGAAAACAGGGGGTTTACCGTCTTCGAGGCCGCCAACGGCCGGGAAGGGCTGGAACGGTTTCTCGTCGAGCGCCCCGATCTGGTCCTGGTGGATTTGCGCATGCCGGAAATGGACGGCCTGGACGTCCTGGCCAGGATACGGGACATCTCCCCGGACACCCCGACCATCGTGGTCTCGGGCACGGGGATTTTAAAGGACGCCATCGAGGCCATCAAGCGCGGCGCCTGGGACTATGTGACCAAACCCATCCAGGACATGGCGGTCCTGGGGCTGGCCATGGACAAGGCCCTGGAACGGGCCAGGCTGTTGCGCGAAAACAAGGCCTACCAGGAGAATCTCGAGGCCCTGGTGCACGAGCGAACGGCCGAGGTGGAAAACACCCGCCGCCAGATCATGCAGCGCCTCAGCCGCGCCGCCGAGTTCAAGGACAACGAGACCGGCCGGCATGTCGTTCGCGTGGGCGAGATCAGCGCCCTGATCGGGCGGGCCGTGGGCCTTTCCCCGATAGAATGCGACATGCTGCGGGAATGTGCCCCCCTACACGACCTCGGCAAGATCGGCATCCCCGACGCCATCCTGCTCAAACCCGGCCCGCTGACGTCCGAGGAGTGGGAAGTCATGAAACGCCACTGCCTGTTCGGCTGCGAAATTCTCGGTCCGCTCGGCAGCCTGAAGGATGCCAAGGCCTGGTGCTCGGACCCTCTGGCGCCGACGCGCGGCATGGACCACAATCCACTGCTCAACCTGGCCAGGACCCTGGCCCTGCTGCATCACGAACGCTGGGACGGCCAGGGGTATCCCTTTGGCCTGCACGGGGAGGACATCCCCCTCGAAGCGCGCATTGTGGCCGTGGTGGACGTCTACGATGCCCTGCGAAGCTCTCGGGCCTACAAAGAAGCCTTTTCGGTGGAGGCAAGCCTGGAAATTCTGCGCCGGGGGGCCGGGACCCAGTTCGATCCGCAGATCGTGGAGGTCTTTTTCGCGCATCTCGAGGCCATCCGGGACATCCGCAACAAGTGGAAGGACGAGGAGGAGAAGGGAGCATGACCGAAAAAAAAGACGCAGGCCGACCGCAGCCCCTCGGCGTCCCGTCCGGCCGGGAAACGGGCGCACCCGCCGCGTCGTCCCCCTACGTTCGGGACGAACTGGCGCTTTTCCACGCCCTGCTGGATCGCGCCAACGATCCCATCTTCCTGGTGGATACCCATTCCGGGGTGCTGCTCGAGGCCAATCAGGCCGCCATCGATCTGCTGGGGCTCAGCAAGGTGGACCAGGCCTGGAGATCCCTGCTCCAAAACTTCAGCGTGGTCCGGCACGCCCCGCTGTCCCAGGGGCTCGACGACGTTCCCGAAGGGGAAACCCACGAAGTCGCCTACACCGACCGGTCGGGCGTCAGGCGGTTGTTCGAGCTGACGCTCAGCACCATGCGCATCGACGACCATCGCTACACCGTGGGCGTGGCCCGCGACATCACCACGCGCAAGGAGACCGAATGCGCCCTGCGCCACCGGGAACAACAGCTGCGGACGTTTTTCGAGACCGCGCCGGTCGGCATCTTCACCACCACGACGTCGGGACGCCACCTGTTTTCCAATGCGGCCAACGCGCGCATCCATGGCTACGATTCCCCGGAGGCGTTCCAGCAGGCCATCGGAGAGGAGGTCGTCAGCCTCTATGCCGATCCCGACGAACGCAAGGAATTCCTGGAACGGCTCAAGCGCGACGGCGCGGTGGAAAGCTTCGAAACCCGGCACAGGAAAAAAGACGGCTCCATCATCTGGATCGCCGTCTGGGCCCAGCTGGGCCGGACTTCGGATGACGGGGAGGGGCACATCGAAGGATTTTGCATCGACATCACCGAGCGCAAGAAAGCCGTGCAGGAAATCCGGGAGGCCAGGGAATACCTCAACAGCATCGTCAACACCATCGGTGATCCGATATTCGTGAAAAACGAGCAACATCGTTTCATGCTGGCCAACGACGCCCTGTGCGCGCTCATCGGACGTCCCCGGGAGGAAATCCTGGGCCGTACGGACACGGATTTCTTTCCCCAGGATCAGGTGGAGACCTTCTGGAAGGTGGACGATCTGCTGCTCGCCACCGGCCTGGAAAACGTCAGCGAAGAGGTCATCACCGCCGGAGGCGGGGAAATCCGGACCATTGTCACCAAGAAAACACGCTATGTCGATGCGCTGGGCCAGAAAAGCGTGGTCGGCGTCATCCGCGACATCACCGAACGCAAGCGGATGGAGCGCAGCCTCGAAGCCTCGGAGGAGAAATTCCGCAACATCGTGGAATCCTCGCCCACGGCCATGTTTTTTTACCACCTGGAACCGGACGACAGGCTGCTTCTGACCGGGGCCAACCCGGCGGCCGACGCCCTTATGGGCCTCCAGCACCAGACCTTTATCGGCAGGCCCCTGGAAGACGTGTTTCCAGGCCTCGCCCGCACGCCCTACCCCGCCCTGTACCGGCAGGTGGCCCGGGGAAGCCTCGGCGCCCAGGCCTACGAAGCCCCGTATCAGGACAACCGCCTGTCGGGACACCATGACGTCCGCGTCTTTCGCACCGGCCCGGACGCCGTTGTCGTGGATATCCTCGACGTCACCGAGCGCCTGCGGCTGCAGGAAATGATGATCCAGTCGGAAAAGATGGCCTCGGTGGGGGGGCTGGCCGCCGGCATGGCCCACGAGATCAACAACCCCCTCAGCTCCATCCTCCAGGCGGCCCAGGTCTGCCTCATGCAGCTCGATCCCGCCCTGCCCGCCAACCAGGAAGGTGCGGTTGCGTGCGGTTGCAGCATCGAGGCCGTGCGCTGTTACCTCGAGAAACGCCGCGTGTTCAAATTTCTCGCGGGCATCCAGGAGGCCGGCAAACGCGCGGCAACCATCGTCGCCAGCATGCTGGAGTTCTCCCGCAAAAGCGAATCCCGGCGGGCCCCGGCCGACATCAACGCCGTCCTGGAGAGAAGCGTGGAGCTGGCCTCCACGGATTACGATCTGAAAAAGAACTACGATTTCCGCCATATCAACATCATACGCCGCTATGCCGAGGGCCTGCCCGAAGTCACCTGCACGCGCACCGAGATCGAGCAGGTGATCCTGAACCTCTTGAAAAACGCCGCCCAGGCCATGGCCGGCCATCCACCGGCCGGGGGCGCGCCGACCATCGTTCTCGGGACGTCGCGGACCGATACGGGGGTGCGCATCGAGGTGACCGACAACGGCCCGGGCATGGCCGATCCGGTGCGCCGCCGGGTGTTCGAGCCGTTTTTCACCACCAAGGAGCCGGGGCTCGGCACCGGGCTCGGGCTGGCCGTGTCCTACTTCATCATCACCGCCAATCACGGCGGGGCCATCCGCGTGGAATCCGAGCCAGGCAAGGGCGCCACCTTCATCATCGAACTGCCTGTGGAGCGGTGGCCATGAGCGCGCGGCGGCCGACGCTTCTGACCATCGACGACGAGGACATGATCCGCGAGACCATCGCCGTCTATATGGAAAACCGGGGGTTCACCGTGTTCGAGGCCCCGGACGGCCGCCGTGGGCTGGAGATGTTTCTGGAAAAGCGGCCCGATCTGGTCCTGGTCGATCTGCGCATGCCGGAAATGGACGGGCTGGAAGTCCTGGCCAGACTCCGGGACATCGCGCCGGACACGCCGACCATCGTGGTTTCCGGCACCGGGGTCCTGCAAGACGCCGTCGAGGCCGTCAAACGCGGGGCCTGGGATTACATCGTCAAACCCATCCAGGACATGGCCATCCTGGGGCTGGCCGTGGACAAGGCCCTGGAACGGGCCGACCTGAAGCGGGCCGTGCGCCAGGCCGAACAGCGCTACTCCAGTCTGGTGCAAAACATCCCGCTGCTCATCTTCAGTCTGACCGAGGGACTGCGCCTGGAATTCGTCAACCAGGGCTGCCGGACGCTTTTGGGCTACACCCAGGAGGAGGCCCTGGCCGAACCGGACTGGCTGCTGCGGCGCATCGATCCCGAACAGCGCGACTGGGTGCGCGGAAAGCTCGAAGAATGTCTGGGCGATTGTTCCCGGTCCTTTTCCCGCCAGTGCAAGCTGCGCCACAAAAGCGGCCGGACCGTGCACGGCGTGCTCAAATCCATCCCGGTTTCCAGTTGCGCCGGCCACGAGCCCCGGTTGCGGGTCGAAGGCTGCATCATGGACATCGGCGACCGTATGCTTCTGGAGAAGGTGCTCGTCCAAAAAGAAAAGATCCACACCCTGGGGGCCATTTCCGCCGAAGTGGCCCATGAGATCCGCAATCCCCTCATGGCCATCGGCGGGTTCGCCAAGCGGCTGACGCGAAAAATGCCGGAGCTCAAGGAAGCCGCCATCATCCTGGAGGAAGCAGGCCGGCTGGAGCGTTTCGTCAATCGCATCCGGGACTATCTCAATCCGGTGCGCCAGCATCCGGTGCCGGTGGTCGTGGCCGACGTGGTGCGCGACTGTCTGGCGCTGCTGGCGCCGGAACTGACGGGGGCTGGCGTGACGCCCCGTCTCGACCTGGAGGCGGCGGCCGTCGTGGTCCGGGAGGACCCGGACATCCTGTCCCAAGTGGTGATAAACCTCATCCGCTGCACCGTGACCGCCTTGCCGCCCCGGGGGAGCATGTGGCTGACCGCCCGTTGCGGCGAGGGGTTCGTCCATCTGGAGATCGGCGGGGATCAGGCCCACCCCGTGGCGGATGCGGAAAAGGTCTTTTTGCCGTTCGACGCGGGCGGGGACACGATCGGGCTACCGGTCTGCTTCCGTCTCATGCGCAGCATGGGCGGGGCGTTGCGGTTCGAGCAGCAAGACGGCAGGGGGTGGTTTACCATGTCGGTGATGACGGCCGAGACCCGGCAGGCGGCGAACGGAGCTGACGCGGCCGGCGGAGATGCGACGGCAGCCGGGGATGCGGCGATTCACGCGCCAGAAGCGGAAACGCGATAGTTGCGTGCGCTCGCCGCCGACAACGTCGATCCCCGCGCCCGGTTCCGACACGCCGTCCCGCTCGTTTTCGGAGAACCTTTCGAAGGGCAAGGTTTCCCCAGGGTTCATTCCCCGCTCACCGATATCGCGTGGGGTCGGGAACGCCGGCCTCGGCAAAGCCCTTCTTGCGCAAAAGGCAGCTGTCGCAACGCCCGCAGGCAAGGCCCGAAGGATCGGGGTCGTAGCAGGAGTGGGTGAGCCCGTAATCCACGCCGAGCCGCGTGCCCAGGCGCACGATGTCGGCCTTGGTCAGGTGCAGAAGCGGCGTGTGGATGGTGATGTGCAGGTGCCCTTCCACCGCCTCCTTGACGGCCAGGTTGGCCATGGCCTCGAAAGCGGCCACGAATTCCGGCCGGCAGTCCGGATAGCCGGAATAATCCAGGGCGTTGACGCCGATATAGATGTCCTGCGCGCCGAGCACCTCGGCCCAGCCCAGGGCCATGGACAGGAAGATGGTATTGCGCGCCGGCACGTAGGTGACCGGGATCTCCGCCTCCATGGCGGCCACGTCGCGGTCCTTGGGCACGGCGATATCGGCCGTCAGCGCCGAGCCGCCTATGGCCCCGAGCGGCAGGGGCAAAACGAGATGGGCGGTGACGTTCATGGCCTCGGCCACGCGTTTTGCCGCCTGAAGTTCCACTTCGTGGCGCTGGCCGTAGGCAAAGCTTAGGGCGCAGGGCGAAAACCCCTGTTCGCGGGCCACGGCCAGGCAGGTCGTGGAATCGAGCCCGCCCGAAAAAAGCACCACCGCCTTTTTTCCCGGCGTCGTCATATCGCGTTCCTCATACGCCCCGGGCGTCGGGGCTCCAGATGTATTTGTGCAGTTGCAAGGCCAGCCTTGCCCGGGACGCGTCGGCCACCAGCCAGGCAGCCAGTTCGGCGGGATCGAGCCGGCCGGAAACGGGTGAAAAATGGACGATGTTGCCGGCCGGCACGCGGCGGGCCACTTCCCGGGCAAAACAGTAATCCTCGCGCCCGGCCAACACGAACTTGACCTCGTCGCGGGGCCGCAGCCGGTCCAGGTTGGCGTAGTCGTTTTTCCCCTCCATACCGCTGCCCGGACATTTGACGTCCATGACCGCGATCACCCGGGGATCGAGAACGCCGATGTCCAGGCTGCCGTTGGTCTCGACCAGTACGGTCGCCCCGACGTCGGCCAGAGCGGCGGCCAGCACCGGCGTTTGCGGGTCCAGAAGCGGCTCCCCGCCGGTCAGCTCCACGAGCGGCAGCCCGAGGGCCAGAAGCTTTTGCCGCGCCTCGTCCAGGGACATGGTCGTAAACGAGGCGGACGCGTAGCGCGTGTCGCACCAGGAACAGTCCAGATTGCAGCCGGACAGGCGCAAAAAGGCGCAGGGATAGCCGGCATGGCTCGACTCGCCCTGGATGCTGGCGAAAATTTCGTGGACCTTGAGCATCAGACGTCTTCCGTATAGCTGGCCACAAGCCCCTTGCTTTCCTCCACTGTCACCCGCGCCAGATGCACCCGGTCGTCTTCCAGCCGGGGGCGCACTTCTCCGAATATCCAGGCCGCGATGACCTCGGCCGTGGGCGGCGAAAGTTCGGGAATGTCGTTCAAGCAGGCGTGGTCGAGCCGGGCGAAAACCGCGTCCAACGCGGCGCGAACGTCCAGGAAATCGGCCACCATGCCGTGCTCAAGGCGTGTCGCGACAAGGTGGAGCGTGACCGCGAAGTTGTGGCCGTGCATGGACGCGCAGGGTCCGGGATAGCCGGGGAGCCTGTGGGCGGCGCTGAAGGAACCGGAAACGGTGATGGCGTAGGTACCGGGCATGGACGTTCTCCCCCAAGACGTTGAACATGAAGGGCAGGCACGGTAGGAAGGCCTTCCTTTCCTGTCAATCCCGCAATGACCGATCCCGGCCCGACCCGGCCGTCAAGGAGTCCCCGATGCCCGCACCGAAAGACGATGTAAGCACGCTTAAAACCCTCGGCCAGGGGGCGACGCGTTACCCCCGCACCGTTACCGCGTCCCTGCTGGAGACCTTTCCCAACGCCTACCCCGACCGGCGCTACGAGGTGACCTTTTCCAGCGAGGAATTCACGAGCCTGTGCCCCAAGACCGGCCAGCCCGACTTCGGCCGCATCAGCATCCGCTACGTGCCGGGCGCGCGCTGCATCGAGTCGAAATCGCTCAAGCTCTACCTGTTCAGCTACCGCGACGAGGGCACGTTCATGGAGACGCTGACCAACCGCATCCTGGACGACCTGGTGGCGGCCTGCGATCCGCTGGAGATGGAGGTCACGGGCGAATTCGCCGCCCGGGGCGGCATCACCATCACGGTCGCGGCCCACTACGCCCGGAAATGACCTCCCGTCGGCCGGTTTTCAGGGATTGCCCCGGCCGGGGGAAAATTCGGCGCTGCCGAAAATGCGCAGGCCGTCCAGTCCGGCCCGGGACGGCACGGGGCCGGCTTCCTGGCGAAACGGAAACACACAGGTGCGGAAATGACGCGGCAGAATTTTCCCGGCCGGCGCGTCCAGGCTGAGTACCGGTCCAGACGCGTCCCTGGCCGCCCAAACGGGCGCGGCACAGGCGAGAACAAGGGCCAGCAGCAGGGAAAAACGGATTTTCATGGAGCCTCAATAGCCTGTATCGACACGTCTGCAAAGCGCGTGCTCCCTGTGGCATGAAAGCTGCTTTGAAAAAAGCCATCAGGGAGGATGATCATGTTCGCACCAAGCATCCAGTTGGAATACATCAGCTTTTATATTCCAGACGAAGACGTGTGGCGCGAGGAGACCGTCAAGGTTCCGTCCCGCCCCGAAACCGGTCAGGAATGCGCATTCGCGGACGAGGATTTCGAGGCGTTCTGCCGGCGCTCACTCCTCTAAAATATCCCGCTGGCGGAACAGGCCCGCGTGCCTTGGCAGGGAGGGCGGCTTCCGGTTACAAGACGGAAAAAGCGCCTCCGGCGTAATCCGGACGCGCTCGCAACGTCACCAGACGGAGGTCCCATGAAACGCCTGCTCTGCCTGCTGGCCCTTTTGGCCTTTGTCGTGACGGCCATGGGGTGTCCGCCCCCGCGCCGCCACCACCACCCGGTCCCGCCCGCACCGCCGGGCGCGGCCCTGCCCCATCCCGGCCCGGGCCACCCCGCCCCGCCGCATCCGTAAGAGAAACCTTTTGAAGAGTGAACCTGGGGGGAAACCTTTCTGGAGAAAGGTTCTCCCCCCAGGCCCCCCTTCCAAAGACTTTCAACGATAACTACCTGTCACCGTAAAAGTTTTTCGGAGGGGAGAGCGCGAGAGGGGGACCTTTTTTTCAAAAAGGGTCCCCCTCTCGCCCCTCTTTTCCCTCAATAATTCCCATTCCCATAACGCGGCAGGGCCAGATCGCGCTCGGTGAGGAGCCGCGCGGCCAGTTCGCCGCAGTAACCGCATTCCCGGCACTGGTGGCGGCAGCCGTTGGTGCGGTCGAAAAAATCCTCGGGCAAGCCGCTATTGGGCAACAGGAACCGCCCTGAGAGCACTTCCTGGGTATCGAGCAGCCACAGCAGATTTCCGTCGAAGCGGCCTTCCAGATAGGCCCGCACAATGGCGGCCAGATCCGCCGCCGGCCGGGTGCGACCGCAAATCTTCAGATAATCGGCCACGCCCTCCACCTGATGCACATCCTCCGGCCGGACGAACGGCGAGGCGAGCAGGCGCTCCGGATGCTCGAAAAAAGCGCGCAGGCAGCCGAGCTTGCGGTTGAGGTCCGGTCCGGCCGGGCAGGAAGCCAGCCGCGACAGGGCGATGTGGGCGTCGTGGGCATTTTTGTACGGACAGGCGAACAGGCAGCCCTCGTTGGCCATAAGCCCGATGCGCAGGCCGGGATAGCGCTGCCGGGCCTCCCCGGCCACTTCGGCCAGACGAGCCGTATCGCGGTTGATGTCCCGGTCGAGGATCACCGTGCCGGTCGGGCGAAAGTGGGTATCCGTCGCGGCGTCGAGCACCGTGCCCAGCCGCTCGAACCGGTCCAGGCGAAAATTGATGCTCGGGATGGCGGTAAGCGCCCCGGCCACGTCAGGGGCCATGTCGGAAAGGGCCGTGAGCAGATACTGGTCGGCGTAGACGATGCCCGTGATGGCCCCGGCCGCCAGGTACCCTTCGAGCAGCATGACCAGATCGCGCAGCCCGTCACCGGCCAAGAGCTCCGGCGCGTGGAAGCTGGCATTCAAAAGCCCCAGGCGCGGCACGTCGGGCAGCGCCCGCAGCCCCTCGGCCAGACCCTCCGGCGTGACCTCCCCCGCCCCGGGCAAGCGGGCATCCGGCGTATCCTGACCAAGACGAAAATAGACGGCGGAAATGGACGGCGCATTGGCGGCGAGCAGGGCCGCGTATGCCGGATCAGGCAGAAAGGGAACCTCGAAACGCATGGGGCACTCCTTGCCGCGCCTCATAGCCCGCCCCGGGCGCGACAATTTCGCTATAATGTGAACAGTCGTTAACGGCAACCCAATTCGTTATGAAAAGAACAAGCGGGAGGGAAAATCCTTTAAAACGGGAAGGCTCCCTCTCTCACAAGTTCCTTTTCCTCAATTTCTTAAATTAGTTAAAGTGAAAATTAAGCAACAATCCATTTTCCATCGGAAGTCTTTGCAAAGGGGGTCGGGGCAAAACCTTTCTTGAAAAAGGTTTCCCCCGGCGCGCCTCGCAGGCCTTGCCTTTGTCCCATTCGGGCTTATGTTGCCTGCTTGCCGCGACGGCTTTTGGAGGCATGATGACCGAGGCTCCCCGTATCCACATTGAAGGCGCCCGCCAACACAATCTCAAGAACCTTACCCTCGATATCCCCCGCGACAAGCTGGTGGTGGTGTGCGGCCCGTCGGGGTCCGGCAAATCCACCCTGGCTTTCGACATCGTCTACGCCGAGGGCCAGCGGCGCTACGTGGAATCGCTTTCCGCCTACGCCCGGCAATTTCTGCCCCAGATGGACAAGCCGCAGGTGGACAAGATCGAGGGGCTGTCCCCGGCCATCTCGCTGGAGCAGCAGACCGCCACGCGCAATCCCCGCTCCACCGTGGGCACGGTAACAGAAATTTACGATTTTCTGCGCGTTTTTTTCGCGCGTCTAGGCAAGTCCCATTGCCCCAAGTGCGGCAAGCCCATCACCGCCCGCACCGCCGACGAGATCATAAGCGATGTGCTGGCCTTTCCCGAGGGTTCGAAGATCCTGCTTCTGGCCCCCCTGGTCGAGCACCAGAAAGGCACCCACGCCGATCGGCTGGGAAAGCTCAAGAGCCAGGGATTCGCCCGGGTGCGTATCGGCGGCACGGTGGTGCCGCTGGAGCCGTTGCCGGAGCTGGAGAAAAACAAGCGGCACACCATCGACCTGGTGGTGGACCGGCTGGTGGTGAAAGACGGCATCCGCTCACGCCTGTCGGATTCGGTGGAGCTGGCCCTGGCTCAGGGCGACGGCCGGCTCATCGTGGCCGACCACGAGGGCAAGGCGGCCGACCGGATTTTTTCCACGGCCTCGTCCTGCGCCGACTGCAAGATCAGCGTGCCCAAGCCCTCGCCCCAACTCTTTTCCTTCAACAGTCCCCAGGGGGCCTGTCCGGCCTGCTCGGGCCTCGGCACGGTGGACTATTTCGAACCGGCCCTGCTCGCCCCCAACAAGGGCCTGTCCCTGGCCGAAGGCGGCATCCTGCCCTGGAAAAGCGAACGCGCCCTGGCCCGCTACGCCCGCCGTCTGGAGAACCTGGGGGCGCGCCACGGCTTCACCCTGCAAACGAAGCTCGGCGAGTTCTCCCCCGAAGCCCGGCAGGCGCTTTTCTACGGCGACAAGGAATTCGGTTGGGACGGCGTGGTCCATCTGCTGGAGCACGGCCAGTCCTTCGGCTCGGTCTGGCGCGACGAGCTGGCCCGCTACCGCCAGTCCATGCCCTGCCCCACCTGCTCCGGGGCGCGGCTGCGGCCGGAATCCCTGGCCGTGCGGGTGGACGAAAAAAACATCGCCGAATTCTGCGCCATGCCCATCGACCGGGCGCTTCAATGGCTGACGGGCCTGGCTTTTACCGGCTCGGAAGCGCTCATTGCCGAACCGCTGCTCAAGGAGCTCAACCATCGCTTGAAATTTCTTTCCGGCGTGGGGCTCGAGTACCTGTCACTGTCGCGCAACATGGCCACGCTCTCCGGCGGCGAGGCCCAGCGCATCCGTCTGGCCGGCCAGCTCGGCTCGGGCCTCGTCGGCGTCACCTACGTCCTCGACGAACCGAGCATCGGGCTCCATCCCCGCGACAACGACCGCCTGCTCGGCACGCTGCGCCAACTCCAGGGACGCGGCAACACCGTGCTCGTGGTGGAGCACGACGAGGCCACCATCCGGAGTGCCGACCACATCATCGAGCTTGGCCCGGGATCGGGGCGGCTTGGCGGCGAGATCGTCTACCAGGGGTCCGTCGCCGGCATGCTGGCCGACAAGGAATCGCTTACCGGCAAGTACCTGCGCGGCGACGCCGTCTCGCCCCGGCCCGAGACGCGGCGCAAGGGCAAGGACGCCCTTGTCCTGCGCGGGGTGACCACCAACAACCTCAAAGGCATCGACGCGGAAATCCCGCTGGGCTGTCTGGTCTGCGTCACCGGCGTTTCCGGTTCGGGCAAAAGCTCGCTGGTCATGGACACGCTCTATAAGCACCTGGCCCTGGCCAAGGGCATCAAGGTGGACGCGCCCGGGAGCATCGGCGGCATCGAGGGGGCCGAGCTGGTGGAGAAGATCGTCAGCATCGACCAGACGCCCATCGGCCGCACGCCGCGTTCCAACCCAGCCACCTACACCAAGGTCTTCGACGAGATCCGGAACATCTTTTCCACCACCCCGGACGCCAAACGGCGCGGCTTCAAGCCCGGCCGCTTCAGCTTCAACGTCAAGGGCGGACGCTGCGAGGCCTGCGGCGGCGACGGCCAGATCCGGGTGGAAATGCACTTTCTGCCGGACATCTACGTCACCTGCGAGGTCTGCGGCGGCCTGCGCTACAACCGCGAGACCCTTGACGTCCGCTACAAGGGCCTCAACATCGCCGAGGTGCTGGACCTGACCGTGCGCCAGGCGCGGGAGTTTTTCGAGAACTATCCGGTGCTCGACCGGCGGTTGGCCGTGCTCGAAGAGGTGGGGCTGGAATACCTGCGCCTGGGCCAGCCGGCCACCACCCTTTCCGGCGGCGAGGCCCAGCGCATCAAGATTTCGCGCGAACTCGGCAAGCGCAGCCTGCCCGGGGCGCTCTACATCCTCGACGAGCCGACCACCGGCCTGCACATGCAGGAGGTGGGCAAGCTGATCCTGGTGCTGCACAAGCTGGTGGACAAGGGCGCGAGCGTGGTGGTCATCGAGCACAACACCGACGTCGTGGCGGCGGCGGACCACGTCATCGACCTCGGTCCCGGCGGCGGCGAGGCCGGCGGACGCATCGTGGCCCAGGGCACGCCCGAGGAACTCATGGCCAACCCGGAATCGGTGACCGGCAGATTCCTGCCGGGTGGAAAATAAAAAAATGGGGGGAAACCTTTCTGAAGAAAGGTTCTCCCCCCAAGCCCCCTTTCCAAAGACTTTTACCGATAACAGCCTGTCACCGTTAAAAGTTTTTAGGAAGGGAGAGCGCGAGAGGGGAACCCTTTTTTCAAAAAGGGTTCCCCTCTCGCATTCTCTTTCCCCTTCCTAAACAAAATACTCCGGCTCTTTCCTGTCCTTGCAGTTGGTGGCCAGACGCGTGGCGATGGCCTGTATGGATGCGTCGGTCATCACCCGGGCTCCGGTCGGACAGCCCTTCACGCAGGCGCAGCAGCGGATGCAGGCCGCCTTGTCCGTGACCACGCCGCTGTCTTCCAGATGCACACAGCCCACGGGGCAGGCCGTGACGCACTGGCCGCAGCGCTCGCATTCGTCGGCCACGGTCTCCGGGGCAAGGCCGCCCGTTGTCGCGCCATCCCGGTACGGCATGTTTCCCGGCACGAGCAGCGGGTCCATGGCCGCAGTTCCTGGCGCGGCGGCCAGCTTGGCGGCCACGGCCTGGCCGAATTCCCGGGCCAGGCCCAGATCGGCCGCGTCCGGGCGTCCCACGGCAACCGGCGCGGCCGGGGTCGAGAAGGAATGCTCGCCAATGAACGCGCCGGCCCCGACCGGAAAAAAGCCGAGTTCCACGGCCAGGTTGGACAGTTCCAACAGCGCGTCCTCATAGGCCCTGTTGCCGTAGACAACGACCAGCACGGCCGGGCCGCCCTTGCCCTGCAACGGGCGCAGACGCCGCACCGCCTCGGCCGGCAGCCGGCCGGCATAGACCGGCGAGCCGATGACGGTCAGCACGCCGCTGCCGCAGACTCCCTGCGCCTGGGCCTTCGGCCGCGTCAGATCAAATCTTTCGGCCTCGGGCCAGCCAAGGCCCTGGGCAATACCCTCCAGAACCTTTTGTGTGGTCCCGGTCGGCGAGAAAGAAAATAACTTCGCCGCATCGATATGCATCGTTCCCTCCGCGCCTCCGTGGCGCACCCGCCAAGTTGCCCCGTCCTCCGATCGGACCGGGCAACCGACCCGCCGGGTTACAGATCGTCCTTGTCGTCCTTGTCGTCCTTGTCGGTCTTTCCGGTCATCCAATAGTCGATGGGATTGCTCTTGCCCGGATGGCGGTCCCGGTAATTCTTGGCCCGCCTGTTGAAATACAGCAGAATGACGAAGCCGAGGGCAATAAAGACGAGCAGGAAAGCGCCGTTGCTCATGAGGGCCTCCTGGATGAGGGGACAGGTCGCGCGTGAGGCATGTGTTTGTCATTTTCTAGCGCAGCCCGCCCCCCCTGTACAGCCCGACGCGCTCAGCGCCATGCGGACGTAGCCGCCCTTGTCCAGAAGCCGGACCAACGCACTCTTCCCCGGACCATCGCGCCAGTCCCCACCCGCCCGATGTGATATTTCTCCCTGCCGCAGGCGAAATTACTGTCATTTTTGTTCAATCATTCTTCTTTGGGTGTCTTACGCCACCATGACAGCACACTGGGAAAAATCCATACGGAACTTTGGGCTTTAATCTTCGAAGGACTTCCGGTAATTGGAAGACAATACTTTACCCAAAGAGCGTTTCGCTAGGACATCCACATTTATAGAATGCACTATATACCAGTGCCACACGCAGTGTGAGGCCCCACGACATGTCCCCATAATTTTTTTTCCTTTGCAACCGATTAGGAATTGATATTCCCCCTGCTAATCCAAGGAGGTCGGCCATGCGCCGCATCGGCATCAACGCTGTCCTGACCGTTGCCGTCATTCTTTCGCTTTTTGCCGGCATCGCCGCATTGATCGTGTACGTCTCCGTATCGACGTTTTCCATTTCAACAACATTGGAAAAAAACGCCCTCCAGCAATCGGCGAAAAGCACGGCCGATGTCCTCGGGATGTTTATCGAAAACACGAAGGATGCCACTGAGAATCTCGCCATCCTGCCCGTCATGATCGAGGCCCTGAACGGTTCTCCGGAACGCGCCCGCAATTTGTTTAAAATTTATATCAACAATTCCGATACGTTGAACGCATCCATACTCATCGGAACCGACGGCAAGCCCGTGGCCGGCGAGATCAAGGGCGGCAGTGCCCTGGCCTCCTCGTATGCCGACAGAAACTACTTCAAGGCCGTCATGGCGGGCCAGAAGGAGTTCGTCAGCAATAAGATCGTCAAGGGGAAGAGCAGCGAGGCCATGATCTTCGTTGTGGCCCACGCCGTGAAGGATGCCAGTGGCAAGACCGTGGGTGTGGTCATCCTGTGCCCGGATTGGCTGAAATTCACCAAGAAATACATCGATCCCGTCCGATTCGGGAAAACCGGTTACGGATTCATTTACGACTCCGAGGGCTATACCATCGCCCATGCCCTGGACAAATCACGGATTCTTTCCACGACGATCGATCGGAACCGGGGACAGCAAGCGGCGCGGCTTAAAAACGGCATCATCGATTACAAGTACAAGGGCGAAACAAAGTACATGGCCGTAGCCGAGGTTCCCCAGACGGGCTGGACGGTCTGCATGTCCGCCGCGGAATCCGAGATGTCGAACCTGGCCGCCGGACAGCGCAACATCCTGATTTTGGTCGGCGCGATCGTGCTGCTTGTCGTCGCGGCCGTCATCATCGTCTTCAACAAGCTGGTGGTGCTCTCGCCGCTGACGGCCATCGGCCGGTTCACCGAAAAGGTCGCCAAGGGCGATCTGACCGCGCGTCTCTCCGGAAAATTCCGGTTCGAGCTGGCCGAACTGGCCCAAAACCTCGAGGGCATGGTGGCGGAACTCAAAAACAAACTCGGCTTCTCCGAGGGCGTCATGAAGGGCATTCCTACCCCCTGCGGCATCGTGGCCCCGGACTGCAACGTCCTCTGGGTCAACGACCACCTGTGCCGGCTGCTGGAAAAACCCGGGACGCCCGAAAGCTACAAGGGACAGCGCTCGGGGCTGTTCTTTTTAAACGACGCCGCCAAGGAGACCTGCTCCGACAGAGCCATTCACGATCGCCGCGTCATCGCCTCCGAAAACGAGTACGTCACCCCTTCGGGCAAGAAGCTGCACATCAATGTCATCAGCACGCCCTTTTACGACATGGACGGCAACATACTCGGCTCCATCTCCTTTTGGGCCGACCAGACCGAAACCTACGAGCAGCAGCAGCGCATCGCCGCCCAAAACGCGCTGATGGCCGACGCCGCTTCCAGGGCGGCCGTCACCTCGGACCGCATGGCCTCGGCCTCGCAGGAACTCTCGGCCCAGATCGAACAGGCCAACCAGGGAGCCCAGGAGCAAAACAACCGCGTCCAGGACACGGTCACGGCCGTGGAAGAAATGAACGCCACCATCCTAGAAGTGGCCAAAAACGCCGGCGACACCGCCCAGGGCGCCCAGACCGCCCGGGACAAGGCCCGCGAAGGCGCCGACCTCGTGGTCCAGGTGGTCGCCGCCGTGGGCACGGTCAGCGAGGCCTCGGCCAAGCTCAAGATCAACATGCGCGAGCTTGGCGAACAGGCCCACGGCATCGGCGCCGTGCTCGGCGTCATCTCCGACATCGCCGACCAGACGAACCTGCTCGCCCTCAATGCCGCCATCGAGGCCGCCCGGGCCGGCGAGGCCGGACGCGGCTTCGCCGTGGTCGCCGACGAAGTGCGCAAGCTGGCCGAAAAGACCATGCACGCCACCAAGGAGGTCGGCGAGGCCATCATCGGCATCCAGCACGGCACCTCCGAGACGGAACACATGATGGACGAGGCGGCCAAGGCGGTCGGGCAGGCCACCGCCCTGGCCGAACGCTCGGGCACGGCGCTCACCGAGATCGTCTCCGTGGTCGAGTCCGCCGGCGATCAGGTCCGGGCCATCGCCACCGCCGCCGAACAGCAGTCGGCCACCTCGGAGGAGATCAACCGCTCCATCGAGGCCATAAGCCGCATCGCCGCGGAAACAGCCGACGCCATGGGACAGTCCGCCCAGGCCATCACCGAAATGGCCGCCCAGGCTGAAAGCCTGAGCGCCCTGGTGGCCGAGATCGGCGGTTCCGGCGAAACGGCCGCCCTGCCAGGATAACGCGATCGGACGCCGCTCACGACGCCCGCGCGGTCCGGTTCGCACGGATCGCGCGGGCGTTTTCCTTTCCCGGGCCGGGCTGCCGCACGCGAGCTTGTCTTTCCGTGTCATTATTCCGTTTACCATTGCCCCCATTGCCACGGTTCACTGTTTTCGGATACATTTCCATTCGTTTTGCAACGAGGAACGATCCCGTTCCAAGAACGTGGCACAAGTCCTCACGACTTCAGTTCCGGGAGGCATCCATGCGCAGGGGCAGCGTCAATACGGTTCTCACCTTGCTTGTGGCCGGCTTTGTGCTGACCGCCGTCCTGATTCTGGTGATCTATGTTTCCCGTTCCTCCCACCGCATGGCCACCGACCTTGAGCAGGCTTCCCTGATCCAGATGGCCAAGTCCTCGACCCGGACCCTGGAACTCTATCTCCAGGACGCGGCCGATGTGGCCGGGGCGCTGGCCACCCAGGACGCGGTGGTGGCCGGGCTGTCCGGTGATCCGAATCGAGCCAAGGAACGCTTCCGCAACTACATCGAAAGTTACGGCAACTATTGGGCCATCTTCGCCTTCGACGCCAAGGGCATGATCGTGGCCGGGTTCAACGCCGCCGGCAAGGACATGGCCGGCGGCAACCGGGCCGACCGCAGCTATGTGCGGGGCGTGCTCGGCGGCAAGGACATGGTCTTCACCAACAAGATCCTGAGCGCCCGTAGCGGCGATACGCTGATCTTCGTCGTGGCCAAGGCCGTGCGCGCCAAGGATGGGAAACTCCTCGGCGGCGTGGCCGTATGCCCCAAATGGAACTTCTTCACCAAGGATTTCATCGATCCCCTGCGCTTCGGGCATCGCGGCTACGGATTCGTCGTCGACGCCTCGGGCGTCATCATCGCCCATGCCACGGACAAGAGCGTCCTGCTGCAAAACCTGTCGGACCAGCCCTTCATCCGGCAGGCCCTGGAGCAAAAAAACGGCCTCGTCTCCTACGAATGGAAAGGCGAACGCAAATACATGGCCGTAAGCCAGGTGCCGGCGACGGGCTGGCTGGTGTGCATGACCGCCTACGAATCCGAGATGACGGCCCTGGCCACCAGCCAACGCAACATGCTGCTGCTCATCGGCGGCCTCGTCCTGGTGGCGGTGGTCATCGGCATCTCCCTGGCCAACCGGGCTCTGGTGCTGCGGCCGCTGGCCGCTGTGGAACGGTTCACGGAAGCGGTCACGGGGGGGAATCTGCAGGCCACTCTCGACGGCACCTTCCGCTTTGAGCTGGCCCATCTGGCCGCCAATCTGCGCGGCATGGTGGCGGAGCTGAAAAACAAGCTCGGCTTCGCCGAAGGCGTCCTCAACAGTTTGCCCCTCCCGGCCACCATTCTCGATGCGGATCGCAAAATTCTCTGGGTCAACCAGCATTCCTGCGACCTGTTGGAGAAAAAGGACCCGCCGGCGTCTTACGTGGGCATGACCTCGGGGCAGTTTATTCTGGGCGACAGCCAGAAAAGCCCGATCGTCGACAAAGTCGTCACGGAAAAAATCAAGATCGCCACGACCACGGACTTGGCCGCCCCTTCCGGAAAGACCTATCATATCGCGGTGGACGCCTCGCCTATCTACGACATGGATGGGAACTTTCTTGGCGGCATGGTCTTTTGGACCGATATGACCGCCATCAAGCTTCAGCAACAACAGATCGAAGCGCAAAATGCCGCCATCTCCGACGCCGCTTCCAGGGCGGCCGTCACCTCGGACCGCATGGCCTCGGCCTCGCAGGAACTCTCGGCCCAGATCGAACAGGCCAACCAGGGAGCCCAGGAGCAAAACAACCGCGTCCAGGACACGGTCACGGCCGTGGAAGAAATGAACGCCACCATCCTGGAAGTGGCCAAAAACGCCGGCGACACCGCCCAGGGCGCCCAGACCGCCCGGGACAAGGCCCGTGAAGGCGCCGACCTCGTGGTCCAGGTGGTCGCGGCCGTGGGCACGGTCAGCGAGGCCTCGGCCAAGCTCAAGGTCAACATGCGCGAGCTTGGCGAACAGGCCCACGGCATCGGCGCGGTACTCGGCGTCATCTCCGACATCGCCGACCAGACGAACCTGCTCGCGCTCAATGCCGCCATCGAGGCCGCCCGGGCCGGCGAGGCCGGACGCGGCTTCGCCGTGGTGGCCGATGAAGTGCGCAAACTGGCCGAAAAGACCATGCACGCCACCAAGGAGGTCGGCGAGGCCATCACCGGCATCCAGCACGGCACGTCCGAGACGGAACGCATGATGGACGAGGCGGCCGCAGCGGTCGGGCAGGCCACCGCCCTGGCCGAACGTTCGGGCGCGGCGCTCACCGAGATCGTCTCCGTGGTCGAGTCCGCCGGCGATCAGGTCCGGGCCATCGCCACCGCCGCCGAACAGCAATCCGCCACCTCGGAGGAGATCAACCGCTCCATCGAGGCCATAAGCCGCATCGCCGCGGAAACCGCCGACGCCATGGGACAGTCCGCCCAGGCCATCGCCGAAATGGCCGCCCAGGCCGAAAGCCTGAGCGCCCTGGTGGCCGAGATCAGTGGTTCAAGCGCCCAGACCGCCCTGCCGGCCTGACCGGAGCCCGCGCCGTAAAGGAAACCGCCGCCGGGGATGCGACCGTCCCTGGCGGCGGTTTGCATTTTACGGGCATTGCGGCTAGTTTTCCGCTGCCGACCGCAGGCGTCGCGCAGACGGCAAGACGCCATCGTTTTCCGCGACAGCACGGGAACGGATTCGCGTTTTCCGGCCTGGCGCGGCCTGAAAAGCGGCCGGACACGAGGGCATCGGGCCCCGGCAGGCGTATCCCGCACGGGTGCGTCGCCCCTTGGGGCCGCCGGAGCCATCTTCCTTCCTCAGGTATCAAGGAGGCGCGGCATGCGCATACTGGTGGTCGGCTCGGGCGGGCGCGAGCACGCTCTGGCCCGCACGCTTGTCAAAAGTCCCGACGTTTCGGCGGTTCTGGCCGCTCCGGGCAACGGCGGCACGGCCGCCATCGGCGAAAACGTTCCGGTCGCCGACACGGACGTGCCGGGGCTGGTGGCCCTGGCCAAGGATCGGGGCGTGGATTTCGTGGTGACCGGGCCGGAAGCGCCGCTGGTGGCGGGGTTGCGGGAAGCCATGGAATCAGCCGGGGTGGCCTGCTTCGGTCCGGACGCCTACGCGGCCGGGCTCGAGGGCAGCAAGGCCTTTGCCAAGGAGATCATGGAGGCCGCCGGCGTCCCCACCGCCGCCTACGAGACCTTTACCGACGCCAAGGCCGCCAGGGCCTACATCGAGGACCTGGGAAGGCATGTGGTGGTCAAGGCCGACGGTCTGGCCGCCGGCAAGGGCGTCACCGTGGCCCGGGACACGGCCGAAGCCCTGGCCGCCGTGGACGAGGCCCTTGTCAAAGGCGCCTTCGGCCAGGCCGGGGCCAAGGTGGTGGTCGAGGAGTTGCTCGTCGGCGAGGAGGCCTCGTTTTTGGCCTTTTGCGACGGCAGGACGGCCGTGCCCATGACCGCCTGCCAGGACCACAAGGCCGTCTTCGACGGCGATCGCGGCCCCAATACCGGCGGCATGGGGGCCTACTGCCCGGCTCCGGTGCTGCCGGCGAAGGACTACGCCGCGACCTGCGCGCTGGTCATCGACCCCATTTTGCGCGAGATGGAAAAGCGCGGCCATCCCTTCACCGGCATCCTCTATGCCGGGCTGATGATGACCGAGGCCGGCCCCAAGGTGCTCGAATACAACGTGCGCTTCGGCGATCCGGAATGCCAGCCGCTTCTGGCGCGTCTCGACAGCCCGCTGCCGCCCATCCTGGCCGCCTGCCGGGCCGGGACGCTGACGCCGGAACTCGTGCGCTGGTCGCGCCAAAGCGCCCTGTGCGTGGTCATGGCCGCGCCGGGCTATCCCGGCAGCTACCCCAAGGGCATGACCATAACCGGCATCGAGGCGGCCGAGGCCGACCCGGCCGTCACCGTCTATCAGGCCGGCACCAGGCGCGAGGGGAAGACCATCGTCACCTCCGGTGGCCGGGTGCTCGGCGTCACGGCCCTCGGCGACACCCTGGCCGCGGCCAAGGACGCCGCCTACGCCGCCTGCGCCAAAATCGATTTCAAGGGAGCCTTTTACCGCCGCGACATCGGCGACAAGGGCCTCAAACGGGAGGAACGGTAAATGCGCGTGGCCATATTCATCGGCTCGATTTCCGACGAGGAAAAAATGCGGCCCTGTTCCAAGGTGCTCGATTCGCTGGGCATCGAGCACCGCTTCACCGTCACCTCGGCCCATCGCACCGTGGAGCGCACCGAGCGCCTCATCCGCGAATGCGAGGAAGCCGGCTGCCAGGTGTTCATCTGCGCCGCCGGACTGGCCGCCCATCTGGCCGGAGCCGTGGCGGCGCGCACGGTCAAGCCCGTCATCGGCGTGCCGCTTTCCGCCTCGGGCTCGGCCCTTGGCGGCATGGACGCCATGCTGTCCACAGTGCAGATGCCCCCGGGCTTTCCAGTGGCCACGGTCGCCCTCGACGGCGCCGGCGCGAAAAACGCCGCCTGGCTGGCCGCCTCCATTTTGGCTCTTGGCGATCCGACCCTGGTCGGCCGCATCACGGCCGCCCGCGAAGGATTCGCCAAGGACGTGGAAACCGCCGCGGCCAAACTGCGGTAAACGCAGCACGCCAGCCCCCCTGCCCCGGCCCGCCGCAACCGAAACGGCGCGGCCGGGGAAAACACGCCAATGCCACACAGGCGCGGGAACAAGGCCGCGCACCGCCGCTCGCGCAAAAAAAAGCCCGGATGTTTTCCGGGCTTTTACGGATGCGGCATGGCGGGGCGCTATTTTTTCACGCGCTTTTCCCACAGCTTCATCTCTTTCATCTTCTTGCGGCGTTCTCGTTGCAGTTCCTTGCACACAAGCGGCATGCCCTTGGGATATCCCCACTTCTCGCGGTAGGTGTCCGGCGTAAGCCCGAACTTGCCCAAATGCTTCTTGGTGAGGATCTTGAACGACTTGCCCGATTCCAGGCAAATGATGCTGCGCTCGCGCACGGCCTTTTTCGGATCGACGGGCGGCGTGGGGGCCACGGCTTCGGTGCCGCCCGGCAAGGCGGTGCCGGCGGAGACAATACCACGAATATCATCAGAGAGCCGCCGCACCATGGAGGTGATCTCCTCCTCGGTCATGTTGCGAACACTGGCCTGAGCCTTGACGATCTCCAACGCTTCTTTCAAAAAGTCTTCCATAGCCTCTCCTTCATACGATATATGTTAACGGCATCTCCATGCCATTTCTCTATACATATAATACAACATCATGCAAGGCAAGTTAAAAAAAATACAGACTTTGTCACGACTTCTCTGTCGACACCACAGCCTCTGCAAAAAAAAAGACAGACGCTGAAATGCGCTCCAGCGACATTTGAACAATACACTAAGGCACGCGTCCGGAGACGCCTGCTACGGGATGGGTTGCCTCGGCCGGCAAGAACTTACAAGATAGCGTCTGGCTGGATGCGACGTGTCGTGAGCCATCGCAGCCGATGAGGCAAAACGTTTGCGGCGCGTCGGTTATCGCCGGACAGGCTCGGGTGTACTGCCTGCAATATCCTTGCGCCAGCAGCCCTGGGCATAGCGGACGCCAAGGCGCTTGTATTCCTGGCGCTGTCCACCGGAGCTCACGTCCTCGACCGCCACATCCATCAGCAGGTTGTCGGCGAAGGACAGCACCGAGGCCAGCAACTCCCGACGCTTGGCCGTATCCCAGTGCCACGGCATGCGCCGGGGGGCCACACGCAGGATATCGGCCGGCAGCATCTCCATGAAACGCGCCGGCGGGTTCTCGAGGTCGAAACCGTCGAGCAGGATGCGCGCCCCGGCCCGCTTGCAGTCGAGCAGCAGATTCAGGGCCCGGCCCGGATCGCCGTAAAGCCCGGCCACGTCGAACATCAAAATGGCGCGCCCGGGGTCGAGGCCAAGGGAGGCGGCGATTCGCCGCGGCTGCAGCGTCAGATCGCAGCGCACCAGATAGGCGGCCGCGTCCTGGAGGCCGGTCAGGTCCGCGTCCCGGGAGGCCAGCCATTCGATCGGTCCGTCAAGGCGACGGTCCAGCAGATCCTTCCAGGGGTTTTGCGCCTCGACGGATTCAATGCCGGCAACGTCGCCGGTGCCCAGATCCACGAGGGTCCGGAAAAATATGCCGGCCCCCCAGGACAAGGGAAGAGCGACGTCACCTCCGGGGCAGACGGTCGGTGCATAAAGCGCGGGGGTGTCGAAAGTGCGTGCCATGGCTTTTGTTATTCCTTAGCCGCACGCTCTTTCAAAAAGCGGTCCAACTATTTCATTATTAAATTCAGTATAATACGTGGAACAAATAGTCCTCTTTTCAAGACACAACCAGGATTGATTCCATTTTCATCCATTTTCCAGGACAATTTCCATACACAACTATCCCGGCATGCCAGTCAACTGGGTCAAAAAACCCATCGAAGCCGTAAAAAGCCGGTGGCGCAACGCCTCCGGCAAGCGCCACACGGTCAGGGCCATATACGCGCCAAAACCGGCCAACACAAAGATATCATAGGCTATTATCAATCGCTTGCGCATGGCGTCCTCCCGGGGGAACGTTTTTCCCCTTGCCCCTCCCCAGAGCAAGAGCCGTTCCCCGGCGCCATGGACTGCGGCCACCGGCTTTGTTATGCGCCCGGACATGCCAACGCGTCCTTCCGACAACACCAAATACTTCTCGCTTGCCACCTTGGGCTGCAAGGTGAACCAATACGAAAGCCGCGCCCTGGCCGAAGCCTGGGAAAAAGCGGGGCTTTCGCGCGTGGACGACCCGGCGGCGGCCGATGTGGCCGTGCTGGTCACCTGCACCGTCACCGCCCGGGCCGAGGCCGAAAGCCGCCGGCTGGCCCGCAATCTCGCCCGCCAGATCAACCCACAGGCGCGCCCGGGAGCCCGGGCCGTGGTCACCGGCTGCGCCGCCGTGGTCGCGCCGGACGCCTTTGCGGCGCTTGGCGTCATCGTCGTCCCGGACAAGGCTGGTCTGGCCCGACGTCCCTTTGGCCCGGACGACCCCGCTCCCCGGGCCGACGCGGTTTTTCCCGATCTGGCCGTCACCGGCTACGACCGGGCGCGCGGGCTGGTCAAAATCCAGGACGGCTGCTCCCACGGTTGTTCCTACTGCATCGTGCCTTCCGGCCGGGGAGCCTCGGTTTCCCGCCCCTTCCCCGACATCCGGGACGAGGTGCTGCGCCTGGTCGAGGCCGGGCACCGGGAAGTCGGCCTGACCGGCATCAACCTCGGCCATTACGGCCGCGACCTGGATGCGCCGGCGTCCTTCTGGGACCTGCTCGCCGCCCTGGACGAGGCCCTGGCCCCGCGCTGCGGCGACACGGTGCGGCTGCGCCTGGGGTCCCTCGACCCGGCCATGCTGACCGACGCGGGGCTTGCCGTCCTCACCGCATCCCGGTTGGTCTGCCCGCACCTGCACATTTCCCTGCAAAGCGCCGATCCGGAAATTCTCGGCGCCATGGGTCGCCGGCCGGACGATGCGGACCGGGTGTCCTCTTTTGTGGACGCAATAAGTATGGAATGGCCGATCTTCGGCCTGGGCTGCGACGTGCTGACCGGTTTTCCGGGAGAATCCGAGGCCGCCTTCGGCCGCACCAGGGACTATCTCGCCCGTCTGCCGCTGACCTACGCCCATGTCTTTCCCTATTCCCGCCGGCCGGGCACCCGGGCGGCGGCCATGCCCGGACAGCTGCCCAAGCAGGTCAAGACCGAGCGGGCCAGGGAACTGCGGGAACTGGCCGCCGGCAAAAAAGACGCCTTTCGCGCCCGGCTGGCCCGGGAAGCCGAGGTCGTCGTGGCCCTGGAGCGCCAGGATCCGGCCGCCGGCACCTGCGGCCAGTATGTCGATTGCCGCTTCGAGGCGGCGGTCGCCGCCCCTCTTGGCGCGCTCGTGCGCGCCCGTCCGGTCGGCCGCGACGGCGACCTGTTGCTGGTGGCCCCGATCAAGGATGGGGAGATGCCGTGAGCACGCCCCACGAGCCCTTGCCGGGAAAGCTCGTCTGCTCGGTGCTGACAAGCGACCACGACGCCTTGTGGCCGCACTACGGACCGGCCTTGGAAGCCCGCTTCGGCCCGGTGGAAATGGCCACGCCGGCTGCCCCCTTCACCTTCACCGGGTATTACGACGCCGAGATGGGCGGGCCGCTGTCGCGGCGCATGCTGGTCTTCGCCAACCTTCTCCCCCAGGGGGAACTGCGCGCGGCCAAGCGTTTCACCAACGGCCTGGAACGGGCGCTGGCCCGCGCCGACGGCCGACGCCGGGTCAACTTCGACCCGGGACTCGTGACCAACGAACGGCTGGTCCTGGCCACGGGCAAGAATTTCACCCACCGCATCTATCTCGGGGACGGCATTTTCGGCGATCTGACCCTTGTCTTTCAGGCAGGCTCCTGGCAAACCCTGCCCTGGACATTTCCCGACTACGCTTCCCCGGAAATGCTGGCGCAACTGACCGACATCCGCCGCCGCTACCGCCGGGACCTCCGGGAGGGCCGGGCGGACGCCCTCACGAACAAGACACTATCCACATGATTTTTCTCTTGAAAAATGCCGACGTATTTTCCAAGAGCACACCATAAGCAAGGAGCCTCCATGCCCAACAGCATGACCGGATATGGCAAAAGCCGTTTGGATTCCGACGCCTTCACCCAGGTATGGGAAGTGCGCGCCGTCAACAGCCGTTTTCTGGACCTCAAGTGGCGGCTGCCGCTGTTCCTGCGCCCGAGCGAACCGGCGCTGGAAAAAGTGGTGCGCGAGGCCGTGGCCCGGGGCCGGCTGGAAATCCATCTGGAATTCACGCCCAAGCGCACGGATATGTGGAAGGCCCGGCTCGACACGGGACTGGCCGGGGCCATGCTCGACGAACTGGCCGCCTTGGCCAAGGAGCGCGAGGTACCCTACGCGCCCGACCTCAACCGCCTGCTCTCCCTGTCCCATTTGTGGCAGGAAGAGACCGTGGACCCGGACCCGAACCTGTTCGTCACCCTGGCCGACGGCCTGCGCCTGGCCCTGGCCGATTTCAACGACGCCCGGGGCAGGGAGGGCGCGGCCTTGGCCGAGGATCTGCTCGCCCGGTTCGCCACGCTCAAATCCTGGCGCGAGTCCATCAACGCCCTGACCCCGGCGGTCAAGGCCGAGAAGCTGGACCAGCTCGTGGCCCGGATCACGGCCGTGCTGGAAAAAGCCGGCGTGGAGCCGACCCAGGACCGGCTCCTCCAGGAAACGGCCATTTTGGCCGACAAGCTCGACGTCTCCGAGGAGATGACGCGCCTGGCCGGCCATCTGGACCGGCTGGAGGGGCTCGTGCGCGAGGGCGGCGAGATCGGCAAGAAGCTCGATTTCCTGATCCAGGAGGCCTTCCGCGAGATCAACACCTGCGGCAACAAGGCCCAGAACCTGGACATCAGCCGGCTGGTGGTGGATTTCAAGGCCGAACTGGAGAAGGTCCGCGAACAGGTGCAAAACCTGGAATAAGCCACGGGCTTTGGCATTGCCCGTGTTTTCCGGTATGCTCACCCGAATCGGCGGGGCCGTCGCCCGTTATCTTTGTGCCCGAGGGGAGGCCATGCGCCAAACGCTGCTCAATATCGGTTTCGGCAACTATGTCGCGGCGTCACGCGTCACGGCCATCGTCAACCCCGCGTCCTCGCCCATGCGCCGCCTGCGCGAGGACGCCCGGGCCGAAAAACGCCTCATCGACGCGACCCAGGGCCGCAAGACCCGCGCCATCATCATCACCGATTCCAACCACGTGATCCTCTCGGGCATCCAGGCCGAAACGCTCGGCGCCCGTTTCGCCGTGGAGGAGGACACCAATGCCGTCTAAGCGACTGGGACTTTTCATGGTCATCTGCGCCCCGTCCGGCGCGGGCAAATCCACGCTGATCCAAAAGCTGTGCACCGAATTTCCCGTCCTGTCCTTTTCCGTGTCCGCCACCACCCGTCCGCCGCGCCATGGCGAGGTGGACGGGGTGCACTACCATTTCCTTTCCCGGGAGGACTTCGCCGCCTGGCGCGACGCCGGGAAACTGGCCGAATGGGCCGAGGTCCACGGCAATTTCTACGGCACGCCCCTTGCCCCCGTGCGCCAGGCCCTGGCCGCCGGCCGCGACGTGCTCTTCGACGTGGACGTCCAGGGCGCGGCCCAACTGCGCCAAAGCCTCGGGCAAGGGGCCTACGTCTTCATCCTGCCGCCCTCCCGGGCCGAACTGACCCGCCGCCTGTCCGGCCGGGGCACGGATTCGCCGGAAATGGTGGCGGGCAGGCTGGCCGCCGCGTCCAAGGAAATCGCCCAGGCCCCGCTTTTCGACTACTGGGTGGAAAACGCCGAACTGGAGACGGCGTACGCCGACCTGCGAGCCGTTTACATGGCCGAACGCCGCCGGCCCCGCTGTCATCCGCACCTGATTCCCGAACTGCTGGCCCAATGGGAGGCGGCCATCTGACGCCTGCTTTTTCGTATTGCGCGTTGACCAGGCGGGCTCTTTCCGGTTAAATCGAAAAAAATTTCAGCCGTATCGCCCCAAACGCCATGACCGAACAACGCCACAATAACCACACCCCGGGCGCCGCGCCGGCCGCGAATTCCGCCGGCAAGCCCCGCGAACGCATCAAGGGCATCTTCTCCACCCAGGCCATCCAAAAGGTGGGCACGGGCACCACCACCCGCCGCACCATCCAGAAGATGTACTGGTTCGTGGAGGAGGACACGGCCGGTTCCCTGGAAATCCAGCCGCTCAACAAGAATTACGTCCCTTCCGGCCCCAAGCGCCGCGTCGGGCTGGAAGAGCTGCTGGAAAAATTTTCCCCGGAGCCGGAATTCTACGTGTCCACGGTCTATCCGAGGCTGCGCGAACTCAACATGGTCATCCAGAAAGGGGAGCGACACCGGGAAAAGGGCGAGAACTTCAGCGCCGAGCTGGAATTCGGCCAGGCACTGGCCGTGGACGAGGAGAACATCCGGGCGAATTTCGGCCTGGGGCTCACCTACCTCGACCGGGGCGAGGCCAACAAGGCCGACGACATCTTTCAGCGCCTGGTGCGCCTCGACGCCGCCTTTGACAAGGACCACAAACACCTCTTCAACGAGTTCGGCATCAACCTGCGCAAAAACAAGATGCTCGACCAGGCGCTCACCTACTACCAGCGGGCCGAGGAACTGGCCCTCCGCGACGACAACCTGATGTTCAACATTGCCCGGGCTTTCTTCGACAAGAAAGACTATGCCAGGACCATGGAGTACCTGCAAAAAGCCCTGGCCCTAAACCCCGACCACAGCGAATCGCGGCGCTTTGCCGCCTTTCTCGAGGAAAAGGGCCTGGCCAAGGTGGGCGACCTGCCGTCGCAACCCCTTGCCGAGGCCCCCGCCGCCAAAGCCTCCGCCCCCAAGGCCTCCGATGCCGAGACCCCGGCGGACGACCCCTCATGAATCAGGAACGGGCGCAGCGGTTTTTACTCGAACTGCCCGCCGTCCGCGATGACCTGCCCTTCTCCCCCGCCCTGCTCACCCGGCTTTTCCGCCTGACCGAAGAAGACGGCGCTTCGCCCCTCGAAGCCATCGCCTGCGCCATCGCCGAGGACCAGGGGCTTTCGGCCCGGGTGCTGGGGCTCGCCAATTCCGCGTTTTACGGGTTGCAGGCCGAGGTCGGCAACGTCGCCCGGGCCGTGGCCGTGTTGGGGCTTCGCGAGGTGCGCGGGCTGGTGCTGGCGCTCGGCATGCGCGGGCTGGCCGCAGCCCGCCCCCTCCCCCCGGGTTTTGTGCTTTCCCCCTATCTCGAGCACCAGCTGTCCGTGGCCGTGGCGGCCATGGAACTGGCCCGGGAAAGCGGCGTCATGGACCCAGACGATGCCTTCACCGCCGGCCTGCTCCATGACCTCGGCAAGCTTATCACCGCCCTGTACCGGCCGGGCGACTGGCTGGCCGAGGCGCAGCTGGCCGCGGCCCAGGACCTGCCCTGGCACGAGGCCGAGGAGCGCCACTGGGGCCTGGACCATGGCCTGATCGGGGCCATGGTGCTCGCGTCCTGGAATCTGCCGCAACGCCTCACCGAGCCCGTCAACTGGCACCATGCCCCGGACGCCGCCCCGGAAAACCCCGAACCCTGCCGGCTTTTGAGCCTGGCCGACGCCTGTGTGCACGAGCGCGCGGGAGCGCCCTTGCCCGACGGAGACCTGATTTCCCCCCTGGCTCCCGGCGTGGGGCTCCGGCCGGACACGGCCCGGGAGGCCACCGCCTCGGCCCTAGCCGCGCGCAACCCCGGACTGCTGGCCGCGGCCATCGGCTGAGTTCCACTTGCCTTGCCGGGTCCGCCCGGGCATCCTGTTTCTTTCCCTTCGGAGTGATCGTGCCCAAACGCTGGATTTTCCCCGCCGCCGACGTCGCGCCCCAGACGGCCGACGTCCTGGCCGACGCCCTCGGCGTCTCCCCGACCCTGGCCGCCCTGCTTTACACGCGTGGCCTGACCACGGCCGAAACCATGGACGCCTACCTGTCCCCGGGCCTGCGCCGCCTCATGCACCCCGGCACGATTCCGGGCATGGACGCGGCGGCCGCGCTTTTGGCCCAAAGCCTCGCCCACGGCAAGAAAGTGGCCGTATGGGGCGATTACGACGTGGATGGCATCACGGCCACGGCCCTGCTGCTGGAGTTCCTGCGCGGGCGCGGCCACGCCCCCTTGTGGCGGCTGCCCGAACGGGCGGCCGAAGGCTACGGCCTCAACATCCCCGGCATCGAGGAACTCGCCCGCGACGGCGCGCAGGTCCTCGTCACCGTGGACTGCGGCATCGGCGGCGTGGAGGCCGTGGCCCGGGCCAAGGAACTGGGCCTTGCCGTCATCGTCACCGACCACCACCTGCCCGGCCCCGAACTGCCGCCGGCCGACGCCGTGGTCGATCCCAAGCTGGCCGACTGCCCGGGCACCGACCTGGCCGGGGTGGGCGTGGCCTTTTTCCTGGCCGCCGCCGTGAACCGCCTTTTGCCCGGCGAGCCAAGCGACGTGCGCCGCCTGCTCGACCTGGTGGCGCTCGGCACCCTGGCCGACGTGGTGCCCCTTCGCGGCCCCAACCGCATCCTGGCCAAAAACGGCCTGCTTCTTCTGGCCGAAGCGCGCCGACCCGGCATCCATGCCCTAAAGGAAGTCAGCGGCCATAACCCCAAGGCGACCCTCGGCGCGTCCCAGGTGACCTTCGGCCTGGCCCCGCGCATCAACGCCGCCGGCCGCATGGGCCGCCCCGACACGGCCCTCGACCTGCTCCTCGCCCCGGACCTCGACGTCGCCCGGCCGCTGGCCGCCGACCTCGATGCGGAAAATACCCGACGCCGGGCCGAGGAGGACGCCATCCTGGCCGAGGCGCTGGCCCAGGCCGACGCCTGCCCGAACGGCCACGGCCTGACCCTGTTCGCCCCCCACTGGCACCAGGGGGTCATCGGCATCGTGGCCTCGCGGGTGGCCGAGCGCCGCTACCGCCCGACGCTGATCCTCACCGCCGACGAGGCCAAGGGCGTGCTCAAGGGCTCGGGCCGTTCCATCCCGGAGTGCGACCTGCATGGCCTCTTGACCGAAATCCAGGACGTGCTGCGCTCCTTCGGCGGCCACCGGCAGGCGGCGGGCCTGTCCATCACACCGGACAACCTGCCGCTCCTGACCCGCCGCTTCGACGAGGCGGCGGCCAAGGCCCTCGGAGGAACCCCGCCGACGCCCTCGCTGACCGTGGACGCCGAGCTGGCCTTTGACGGCGTCACGGCCACCTTTATCCGGGAAATCGGGCTGATGGAGCCTTTCGGCTGCGGCAACCCCGAGCCGGTCTTCGCCTCGCCGCCGGTGTCGGTGGTCACCAGGCGGCCCTTCGGGCAAAACCATGTCGCGCTGACCCTGCGCGACCCGGCAGCCGGCATCACCCTGCGCGGCAAGGGCTGGGGCATGGCCGGCGAGGTGGGCACGCAGTCGAAGGGCTCCACGGTGCGCATCGCCTACTCGCCGAAGATCACCTATTTTTCCGGCGTTCCCGAAATCGAGTTACGATTGCGTGACTTCGGCGGTGCCCCTTCAGAACATGTTACCGATTTGTAATATTGTACCCAATCATTTCAATAAGTTAACGATCCACCCTTTCTTGCACCCTTTTGTAACTTAGGCGTAGCCTCCAACGCGCCACGCTAGAGTCGGCTTCGCCAGTCGGGTCCAGCGTGGAGGCCGTTCGGTGCGGACCGCATTTCCGCAAAGGAGGAAGGATTTATGAAACGTTTAGGCCTGTTGGCCATCGCGTTCGCCCTTGTGGCGGGCAGCGTCGTGGCCGCGTCCGCCGCCACCGAAGTGAAGATGACGGGCGACGCGTACGTTTATGGCAACTATTTTCAAAACCATAACTTCACGGGTTGGAGCACGGGCAGCTGGAACAACAATTCCGGCAGCTACACCGGCGCCGGCACCCAGACCGAGGACCGGTTCCAGATTTGGGAACGCTTCCGCCTGCGTACCGATTTCGTGGCCAACGAGGCCGTGAAATTCCGTCTGGGCATCAAGGTCGAGGATGTTTGGGGTCATGGCACCTTCACCGCCGCCAACCCCACCACGGCCGTTTCCGTCTACCAGGCCTACCTGCAGTTCAAGCTGCCGGATTGCGACATCCAGGTGAGCGCCGGTCTGCAGGACTTCTCCCTGCCGGCCAACGCCTTCTTCAGCGACTCGGTGATCTTCGGCGGCGACCGCGCCGCCGCCCTGGTGATCAATGCGCCGGTGGTGCCGGACACCTTCTCGGTCGTCGCGGCCTACGCCCGCATGCTGGACAGCAACCGGACGTATGACACCACCACCACCCAGGTGGCCGATGAGATGGACCTGTACATGCTGGCCCTGCCCATCACCGTGCCGGGCTTCAAGGTGACCCCGTACGGTGCCATCGCCGTCGCCGGGCGTGAGGCCGACTACTTCACCGCCGGTTCCTACGGTCCCAACTCGACCGACGCCGACAGCCTGCTGTCTGCCGGCACCTTCCTGACCCCCACCGGGATGCGCAACGCCCAGAATCCCTACTGGTGGGCCGGCGGCTCCTTCGAGGTGACCGCCCTTGATCCGGTGAAGTTCTACGCCGACGTGATCTACGGCGCCGGCAACCAGGGCGACCGCAAGAAGGATCAGCGCCAGGGCTGGTTCATCGACTTCGGCGCCGAGTACACCGGCCTGGATGTCGTCACCCCGCAGGTGTTCGCCTGGTGGTCCACCGGTGAGGACAAGTCGACCGGCAACGGTTCCGAGCGCATGCCTTCAATCCTGTCCAACTGGGGTCCGGGCAACAACTTCCTCTTCGACAGCTCGCAGGAACTCAGCAAGGACAGCAACCTCGGCGTCAACCCCATCGGTTCCATGGGCCTCGGCGCCGCCCTCGACAACATTACGTTCGTCGAGAAACTCACGCACCGGTTGAGCTTCATCTACCTGCGCGGCAACAACTCGGCGCGCGCCATCCGGTACCTGAACACCTACATGGGCAGCAACCCCTACTTCACCATGGGGCGTGACCTGACCACCGAGGAAAGCATCATCAGCGTCGGCTTCGACACCAAGTACCAGATCTACGAGAACCTGGCCGCCGTCCTGGAAGCCGGTTGGGCTCACGGCCAGTTCCAGACCAGCGTCTGGGGCCATCGCCTGGCTGAACGGTCTCGCGTCGGCGACCCGCTCAAGATCGCTTTCGGGCTCAGCTACAAGTTCTAGCGCAAAGGCATCCCACCAACGGCCACAAGGCCGGGGTCGCAAGACCCCGGCCTTTTTTTTATTTAAAAATTACAGTCGGGAGTGGCACTTCTGGCACGGCGCGTAAAAAAATTTAAACTTTTGTCCGAAAACCGCCTTTTCCTTGTTGCAATTTTGTAATTCTTTACTTAGTTGAAAAATCGAGACGGGACGCCACCCGTTTCGCTGGCGTCGGGAACGCGCAGCGTTTTACGCGCAACTTTGAGGAGGAAGGAATCTTATGAAGCGTTTTGCCATCCTGGCCACGCTGGCCGCCCTGATCCTGGGCATTGCCAGTGTCGCCTCGGCCGCCACCGAGGTCAAAATGACCGGTGACGCCCGCGTCTACGGCGTTTTTTTCGCCAACCACAACTATACTGGCTGGAATGCTAATGCCACCCAGACCGAAGACCGTTTCCAGATCTGGGAACGTTTTCGTCTGCGCTCCGACTTCGTGGCCAACGAGGCCGTGAAGTTCCGCCTGGGCATCAAGGTGGAGGACGTCTGGGGTCATGGCACCCTGACCGCCGCCAACCCGGCCGTCGCCATCTCCGTCTACCAGGCCTACCTGCAGTTCAAGCTGCCGGATTGCGATGTCCAGGTGACTGCCGGTCTGCAGGACCTGTCGTTCCCGACGAGCTCGTTTTTCAACGACTCCGTCGTGTTCGGCGGCGACCGCGCCGCGGCCCTGGTCGTGTCCGCCCCGCTGATCAAGGACACCCTGGCCGTGACCGCCGGCTTCGCCCGCATGATCGACACCAATCGCACCTACGACACCACCACCACCCAGGTGGCCGACGAGTTCGACGTCTACCTGCTGGCCCTGCCCATCACGGTGGATGGTTTCAAGGTGACCCCGTACGGCGTCATCGGTGTTGCCGGTAAGGACGCCGACTACGGCGACGCCGGCTTCCTCGAGTACTTGGTTTCCGCCGGTTCCTACCTGAACGGCTGGAAGAACGACCAGAACGCCTACTGGTGGGCTGGCGGCACCTTCGAGGTGACCGCTCTTGATCCGGTCAACTTCTACGCCGACGTGATCTACGGCGCCGGTGCCGAAAACGACCGCAAGTTCGCCAAGCGCCAGGGTTGGTTCATCGACCTCGGCATCGAGTACACCGGTTGGGACGTGCTGACCCCGCAGGTCTTCGGCTGGTGGTCCACCGGTGAGGACAAGTCCACCCGCAACGGTTCCGAGCGTATGCCCACCGTGCTGCCCAACTGGGGCCCGGGCAACAGCTTCCTGTTCGACGATTCGCAGGAGCTCGGCAAGGAATCCAACATGGGTGTCAACCCCGTCGGAGCCTGGGGCTTGGGCGCTTCTTTGAACAACATCTCGTTCATCGAGAAGATGACCCACATCCTCACCTTCACCTACCTGCATGGCAACAACAGCGCCAAGGCCCTCCGCACTCTCAACTACGCCCTTGGCACCAACTCCTACTACCAGATGGGTCGTGACCTGGCCACGGACGAGTACCTCGTCGCGGTCAACTTCGACACCAAGTACATGATCTACGAGAACTTGGCCGCCGTCATGGAGACCGGTTGGTCCCACGGCGAATTCAAGACCAGCATCTGGGGTCATCGCTTGGCCCAGCAGGCTCGCGAAGGCGATTCCTGGAAGGTTGCTTTCGGTCTGACCTACAAGTTCTAGTTCGAGCCACGCCACGCTCCTCCCGACGCCTTGGCCGGGACCTTCGGGTCCCGGCCTTTTTTTATGCCGCCGCTTCCAATACCCCCGCTAACCGTCACAATTTCTTGTCCGTTTCATGACTTATATGACAATATCCTGAAATAACAGCGTATCCAAACATTTCAGATCTAAAATGAATTACACGGGCGTCATGTTCCGCGCCGCCGGAACTGTCGCCGGATGTATTGCCAACGAATGAACGAAGAGGAAGGATTCATGAAGCGTCTTGTCTTGCTGGTGTGCTTCGCCACGCTGTTGCTCGGGGCCGCGGCTGCGGCCAACGCGACGACGGAAGTCAAAATGACGGGCGACTCCCGTATCTACGGCGTGTATTTTGCCAATCACAACTTCACGGGCTGGAATACCGCCTCCTGGTCCGGATCCAATCCGGCCAGCTGGAGCAAATCCGGAACCAAAACCGAAGACCGTTTTCAGCTTTGGGAACGGTTCCGCCTGCGCTCCGACTTCGTGGCCAACGAGGCCGTGAAGTTCAGGCTCGGCATCAAGGTGGAGGACACCTGGGGGCATGGCACCCTGACCGCCGCCAACCCGGCCGTGGCCATCTCCGTGTACCAGGCCTACCTGCAGTTCAAGTTGCCGAACTGCGCCGTCGAGGTGACCGCCGGGTTGCAGGACCTCGACCTGCCCCACTCCTCGCTGTTTAACACTTCGCCGGTCTTCGGCGGCGACCGCATGGCCGCGCTGACCATCAAGGCCCCGCTGATCGACAACACCCTGGGGCTGCTCGCCGGTTTCGGCCGCGCCATCGACACCAACCGCACCTACGACACCACCACCACCCAGGTGGCCGACGAGTTCGACGCCTACTTCCTGGCCCTGCCCGTCACGGTCGACGGCTTCAAGGTCACCCCGTGGGGCATGGTGGGCGTGGCCGGCGCCGACGCCAACTACTGGAGCACCGGTTTCGGCCAGAACCTGGTTTCCGCCGGCGACTTCGTGACGACGGCCGGTTGGAAGAACGCCCAGAACGCCTACTGGTGGATCGGCGGCTCCTTCGAGGTGACCGCCCTTGATCCGGTCAAGCTCTACGCCGACGTGATCTACGGCGCCGGCGCCCAGTCCGATCGCAAAAAGAACAGGCGCGAAGGCTGGTTCATCGACGGCGGCCTGGAGTACACCGGCTGGGACGTCCTGACGCCCAAGGCCTTCGGTTGGTGGTCCTCTGGCGAGGACGGCTCCACGCGCAACGGTTCCGAGCGCATGGCCTACATCCACTCCAGCTGGGGCGCGGGCAACAGCTTCCTGTTCGACGACACCCAGATCCTCGGCAAGGAATCCAACATGGGCGTCAGCCCTGTCGGCAACTGGGGCATCGGCGCGTCGCTCGACAACATTTCCTTCGTGGAAAAGCTGACCAGCCGCGTGACCTACACCTACGTGCGCGGCACCAACTCGGCCAAGGCCATACGCTACCTCAACACCTATCTCGGCGATAACCCCTACTTCCAGATGGGGCGTGACCTGACGGCCGAGGAATACGTCATGGGCGTCAACCTCGACTCCAAGTACATGATCTACGAAAACCTGGCCGCCGTTCTGGAGACCGGCTGGGCCCACGGCCAATTCCAGACCAGCGTCTGGGGCCATCGCCTGGCCGAACGCGCCCGCAGCGCCGACAGCTGGAAGGTCGCCTTCGGCTTGAACTACAAGTTCTAGCCCCCTTGTCCGTGGCGTCCGGCGCGAAGGCCGGGACCTTTGGGTCCCGGCCTTTTCATTTCAAGGATTGCGTATTTTTTTAGGAATTTCCACCACTGCTACGCGGCGCGACAAGCCGGTCCCTCCCAATATCTCCGCCGCAGCACCCCGCCGATCTTTTTGCATCGTTTACGCTTGAGCGGGAATTTGCGGTCTCTTCCGGAGACGATGCAACGGCATTGGAATCAAGTCCGGCAGACGCCAAAGATGGGACATTTCATAGTACCGACCTGTTGCATATCCCCTCACGAAATCCATCTGCAAGACAAATGTCCGGCGTGGATTATTTCATTTGAGATATAATTCATACTATAACATTACTTTTTAGTAACAAGTAAAAATTTTTAAACTTTTGCCAGCAATATATACGGAACCCCCATTGCACAGTCACAAAACACCCTGTAATCAAAAATCGTGATCGCCGGAGGACTCGCCATCTTCCGGTTCATACGCTCTACGGTTTTCCGATAAAAACCGCTTTTCCGGAGGAAGGAACCATGAAACGCATTTGGACCATCGCACTTGCGGCGGTGTTCGCTCTGAGCGCCTTCGCCAGCGCCCAGGCGTCCACCGAGGTGAAGATGACCGGAGACGCCCGCATCTACGGCGTCTTCTTCGCCGAACACAACTACACCGGCTGGAACAACGCGTCCTGGACGTCCAACACCCCGACCTACTCCCACGCCGGCACCAAGACCGAAGACCGCTTCGAGATCTGGGAACGCTTCCGCCTGCGTTCCGACTTCGTGGCCAATGAAGCCGTGAAGTTCAGACTGGGCATCAAGGTGGAGGACACCTGGGGTCACGGCACCCTGACCGCCGCCAACCCGGCCGTGGCCATCGCCGTGTACCAGGCCTACCTGCAATTCAAGTTCCCGGGCTGCTCGGCCGAGATCACCGCCGGCCTCCAGGACATCGACCTGCCGATCAGCAACATGTTCTACGGCTCGCCGGTCTTCGGCGGCGACCGCATCGCCGCCCTGACCGTCAAGGCCCCGCTGATCGACAACACCCTGGCCGTGATCGCCGGCTTCGGCCGCCTGATCGACACCAACCGCACCTACGACACCACCACCACCCAGGTGGCCGATGAGCTGGACGCCTACTTCCTGGCCCTGCCCATCACCCTCGACGGCTTCAAGGCCACGCCGTGGGGCGTGATCACCGTGGCCGGCAAGAACGCCGGCTACTTCACCGCCGGCAGCTCGACCTTCAGTTCGCAGAGCTTCGCCGAGAACCTGGTTTCCGCCGGCACCTTCATGACCCCGGCCCTGTGGAAGAACGACCAGAACGCCTACTGGTGGGCCGGCGGCGCGTTCGAGGTGACCGCCCTTGACCCGGTGAAGTTCTACGCCGACGTGATCTACGGCGCCGGCGCCCAGTCCGACCGCAAGAAGAGCAAGCGCGAGGGCTGGTTCCTCGATGCCGGCGCCGAGTACACCGGCTGGGATATCCTGACGCCCAAGGTCTTCGGCTGGTGGTCCACCGGCGAGGATCACTCCAACTCCAACGGCTCCGAACGCATGCCGCAGATCCGCAGCAACTGGGGTCCCGGCAACAGCTTCCTGTTCGACGACAGCCAGGTGCTGGCCAAGAACTCGAACATGGGCATGAACCCGGTCGGCGCCTACGGTCTCGGCGCTTCTCTGGACAACATCTCGTTTATCGAGAAGCTGACCCATCGCCTGACCTACACCTACATCCACGGCAACAACAACCCGGCGGCCATCCGCGCCGTCAACGTGGCCCTGGGCAGCAACCCCTACTTCGAGATGGGACGCGACCTGACCTCCAACGAGTTCGCCATGGGCGTGAACTTCGACTCCAAGTACATGATCTATGAAAACCTGGCCGCCGTCCTCGAGACCGGCTGGGCCCACGGCCAGTTCCAGACCAGCGTCTGGGGACACCGTCTGGCCGCCAAGTCCCGCGAGGGCGACGCCTGGAAAGTCGCCTGCGGCCTGACCTACAAGTTCTAAACGCGGTCGATCGGAAACCGGGCGCAGGCCGGGGCCTTCGGGCCCCGGCTTTTTTATGGCGCGTGTTCGGAGGTGGCCGTCTGACAGAAAAGCGGCACCACCTTGCCGGATACCGCCCGGGCGATCCCGGCCGCATCCAGGGTTCGCGCCGACGGGGCCGAGGCGATGGGCACCTGCCCCCGGGCCAGAAACACCTTGACCGCACCCAGCGGCACCACGAATCCCATGTCGGGCGGCGCGTCCCCGGCCAATCGCCTCGCGCCTTCGGTATCGCGTCGGGCCGCCACCACGCCGGCCACATGGCCGGCGGCGTCGAGGAGCGGACCGCCGCTGTTGCCGGGCAACACCTCGGCCGTCACGGCCTGCTCCCGACGCGGGCCCGCGCCCGGGGCCAGTTCCCGGGTCCGGCCAGCGGAGACCCGCAGGCGGCCGGAGAGGGCCGCCCGCCCCGGATACCCGGCGGCATAGACGGGCGTGCCGGCCGGGAGCGCGTCGCCCTCGCGAAAAACCAGCGCCTCGGGCGGGGATGCGGCCAGCCGCAGCAAGGCCAGGTCATGGCCCGGATCCGTCCGCAACAGGCTCGCCGCCATGCGCCTGCCGTCCACCACGGCCATGAGGCGACGACAGTGCGCCGCCACATGGGCGTTGGTCAGCACATGGCCAAGCCGGCTGACCACAAACCCCGTGCCGGAGATCACATGGCCTTCCGGCGCGCCCCCGGGCCCGTCGTCATGTCCCCGTCGGCGCGACCCCTGCTGTCCCCGGGCCTTGCCCTTGATGCGCAGGGCCACGGTCGGGTCGAGGGCCTTTCCGGCGCGCTCGGCCAAGGCGGTCAGACGATCCCGCGTGGCCGCATCGATCCGGTCCCCGGCCAGGGCATCCAAGGCCATGGCGTAGGCCGCGGCGGGATTTCCGACCACGCCCCGACCGGCAAGCAGCAGCTCGCCGAGCACGGCCGCCGCCTCGGGCGAGCCGGCCCGCACCGCCCGGCGCAGATACCCCACCGCGTCCGCCGTCGGTCCGCCGCGCCCGGAAAGCCGCATGAGCCCCAGCAGGTACAGCGCCCGGGCCGAGCCCTTGCCGGCCGCTTTCCGGAAATACGTCGACGCCATGGCGTCGCTTTGGGCAACGCCTTCCCCCCGATAGTAGAGCAGCCCCAGGGCGGTCATGGCGGGCGTGTTGCCGCGCTCGGCCGCCTGGCGATAGAGCCTGGCCGCACCGGCCGGGTCCTTGGCTCCGCCGCGCCCCGTCTCGCGCATCGCCCCCAAGAGAAAAAGCGCCGAAGGGCTGCCCGCCTTGACCAGAGGGGCCAGTTCGCGCAAGGCCACGGCATCCTGGCCGCGCTCGAAAGCGCGCAAGGCGTCGTCGTAATCGGCCAGCCCCGGCGACGCCAGGGCGAGCAGACAGGCGACAAGCAGCAGCGTCGCGCCGCGCCTGTTCATTTATGCGCCCCGTGCCCCTTGGCGGCGGGCGGCGGCGTCGGCGCGGGGGACGGCGCATCGCTGGCCACCCGGCACAACCCGTAGCGCTGGGTCATCTGCGGCATGGTGGCCGCGCCGTGGTGCGAGGCCACCATGAGAAAATTGTCCGACGCCCCCGAATACAGGGGATAGACGGTCACCACGGTCAGGCCGCCGTCGGGATAGCGCGCCATGGCGGTCAGACCCGCGGGGCTCGTCATGTAGACGCCCGGCGTTTCCAGGGCGTCCTCCTCCAGCACCACCCGCTTGGCCTTGCGATCCACGATGTTGATACTCAGGCCCGGGGCATTGGGATCGAGCGGCGGCTTGATACTGACCGACCCCTGGGGCGTGAATCCCGCCACCACCCCATGGGTAAAGGCGCAGGCCAGCCGTTTGGCGGCAAAAAGGACCTCCCCGGCGTCTTCGTTTTTTTTCTCGGCGCACCGGGCCGGCCCGGCCGCGAGGGCGATCACCAGGACATTAAAAAACATCACCGCAACAATGCGTTTCATGCTATCCTCCCGTCACGGTTGCACTCGATCCGGCACGCTAGTGGGACGGATGCGACGAGGTCAAGCCGGCCGACCGCCGCCGCACGCCCCTGGAAAGGCTTGCCGCCACGAGCACATTGGCGTAGTATAATTTTTGTTGGAAGCTCGGAACGAGCCTGAAAGAAACAGGCATTGACCGCCCTTATTCCGAGCGTTTTTGGAGATCCCCGCATCATGAAAAAATTCCGTGTCTACTTCGCCACCAAGGTCCATGTAACAAATAGCTGGTTTCGGCGTAAAAAAGACGTATCCGAAACGGATTACGTTGTCGTGTTGGCCCATAACGAGGCTCATGCCCATAAGGAAGCCAAGCGATATGTCGATATGGATTCCCTGGGCATGCCTTTTCAAGTAACGAATATCACCCCCGCCGCAGACGACGAAGTCGAGGGACGCCATGGCTCCCTGGGCCTGATGGAACCTGCCGCCAAGGAAGCGCCGCAGGAAACCGACGAGCTTGAGCGCAATACACCCAACTGATTGTTTTCCATAGCTTACCGCAGCGCAACCGGTCGCGGCGCGGCTCCCGGCCGGGACGTGCCCGGGCCATGCCCAGACCATGCGCGATGCCACCAAGAGGGAGAACACAGCCATGCTCAGCGCCTTTCCCAAGGGACTCTTCGCCCATGCCCGAGGCTTCCGGTTTGCCCTGGCCCACAAAGGCTACCTGGCCCTTACGGCCATCCCCTTCGGCCTGACCCTGGTCCTGTTCGCGGCCGGTGTCTGGGTTTTCGCGGCCAATGACGACAAGCTGCTGGCCCTGATCTGGTCGCCCCGGGCGGTCGACGCCGGCCAGGCGCTTGGCGTGCTGTACTGGCTGTACGTCCATGTGGCCAAGGCGGTGCTTTACGCCCTGGTCTTCGTCCTGTCCTATTTCCTCTTCATGGTCGTGGCCACCATCCTGGCCTCGCCCATCTACGACGCCATCGCCGGGAGCATGGTCCGCAAGCTGCGCGGCAACGGGGCCAGCCACGAAAACACCCTGCCCTGGTGGCGGGTGATGCTCGAGCAGGCCAAGCAGGCCGTGTTCGTGGCCGCCGTTCCCGTGCTCCTCGTCTTCGTGCCCGTCATCGGACAGATCCTCGCGCCCCTGGTCGCGGCGGCCCTGCTGGCCTTCGAGTTCATCGATTTCGCCTACGCCCGCGACGAACCCCGCTTCGCCGTGCGGCTAAAGGCCATGGCCGCCCGTCCCCTGACCCTGCTCGGCTTCGGGCTGCCGCTGCTCGTGCCGGTGCTCAACATCCTTCTTTTCCCCTGCGCCATCTGCGGCGCCACCCTGCTGTACCTGGACGGTCCCGGCCGGGACGTCATCCCCTCCGGCCACAAATGACATTTTTGCAACATCGGCGCGCCAGGGTGCACCAACCGCCCGTTTTGCGGCAAGATGGTCCGCCCGCGCGCCGAACCAACCTTGCCGCCACGACGGCTTGAGGTTACCTTCGGCGTACGCTCCTGAATTCGCGCCGCCGGACAAACAACTGCGGCAACAAGGATCCCCAGTTCCATGCCATACGCGTTTTTCCCGCCATCCAGCCGGCAACGACGAGGACCGGCCGCATGAGCCAGCACGGGCCGCAATCCGGCAAACCCCTGTCCCATACCGCAGTCCTGGCTTTCGGGGCGCTCGGCGTGGTGTACGGCGACATCGGCACAAGCCCGCTGTACGCCATGAAGGAGTGCTTCTACGGCATACACGCCATCGCCGTGACACGGGAAAACATCTTCGGCGTGCTGTCCCTTTTTTTCTGGTCCCTGACCATGGTCATCACCATCAAGTACGTGCTCTTCATCCTGGCCGCCGACAACAAGGGCGAGGGCGGCATTTTCGCCCTGGGCGAGCTTCTGCCCAAGGAACGGGGGCATCGGCAAGTGCGGGCCTTGCTGACCTTTCTGGCCCTTTGCGGCGCGGGGCTGCTCTACGGCGACGGCGTCATCACCCCGGCCATCTCCGTGCTGTCGGCCGTGGAAGGCTTAAACGTGGCCACAACGGCCGCCCAGCCCCTGGTCGTGCCCATCACCTGCGTGATCCTTTTCGGCCTGTTCATGGCCCAGCGCCACGGCACGGCCGGCATCGCCAAGATCTTCGGTCCGGTCATGCTGGTGTGGTTCGTGGTCCTGGCCGTCCTCGGCATCAAGGAAATCCTGAACGCGCCGGAAGTCCTGGCCGCCGTCAATCCCTGGCACGCCGTCCAATTTTTCGAGCGCAACCAGCTGCACGGCGTGCTGGTCCTCGGCGCGGTGGTCCTTTGCATCACCGGCGGCGAGGCGCTCTACGCCGACCTCGGCCATTTCGGCCGTCGGCCCATCCAGTTGTCCTGGCTGGTCATCGTCTTCCCCTGCCTGCTCATCAACTATTTCGGCCAGGGAGCCGGCCTGCTCCTCGATCCGGCCAATGCCGCCAACCCGTTTTACACCCTCGTGCCCGACGTCCTGCTCTACCCCATGGCCGCGCTGTCCACCGTGGCCACGGTCATTGCCTCCCAGGCGCTCATATCCGGCGTTTTTTCCCTGACCCGGCAGGCCATCCAGCTCGGCTGGTGCCCCAGGCTTCGCATCGTGCACACCTCGAGCGCCATGGAAGGCCAGATCTACATCCCCGAGGTCAATTTCGCCCTCATGTGGGCCTGCATCGGCCTGACCCTGGCCTTCGAGGAATCCAGCCGCCTGGCCGCCGCCTACGGCATCGCGGTCACGGCCACCATGGGCATCACCTCGGTTCTCTATTTCTTCGTGGCCCGCTGGACCTGGAACCAGCCCCTTTGGCGGGTCCTGCCGCCGGTTCTCGTCTTTCTGGTCTTCGACCTGGCCTTTTTCGGGGCCAACCTGCTCAAGATAGCCGACGGCGGCTGGCTCCCGCTGGTCATCGCCGCCTTGGTGGTCATGTGCATGGCCACCTGGCGCGACGGCAGGCTGGCGCTACGCCAGATATCTCTGGCCGCGACAGTGCCGCTTCGGACCTTTCTCGGCGAGGTGACGGCCAAGGAGCCCCTGCGGGTTCCGGGCACCGCCGTGTTCATGTCGCTCTCTCCCCAGGGCACGCCCGTGACGCTGCTGCACCACTACAAGCACAACAAGGTCTTCCACCAAAGCGTGGTCATCCTCACCATCACCGCCTCCGACACGCCCTACGTGCCCGAGGACAACCGGCTGGAAATCCAGGAACTGGGCATGGGCTTTTTCCGCATCCTGGCCCGCTACGGCTTCATGGAAACCCCGGACGTCCCCAAGATCATGACCCGGGCCCGGGCCACGGGCATTCCCATCGACCCGCCGTCGGACACCACGTTTTTCCTCGGCCGCGAAAGCCTGCTCACCACGGGCAAGGCCCGGATGGCGGGTTTTCGCAAGTCGCTTTTCGCGCTCATGTCCCGCAACGCCCGCCCGGCCACGGCCTACTTCGGCCTGCCGCCGGGACGCGTGGTGGAACTTGGCGTCCAGGTGGAGTTGTAGAAAAGGGAGGGAAAAGAGGGTGCGAGAGGGGAACCCTTTTTGAAAAAAGGGTTCCCCTCTCGCGCTCTCCCCTCCCCAAAACTTTTATCGGTTACGGATGTGGCGATAGTATCCCACAGTAACCGTTAAAGTCTTTGGAAGGGGGGGCCGGGGGGAAAAAATTA